>CAYNUM010000299.1:0-4086 GCA_964400025.1 uncultured Croceivirga sp. | reverse complement strand
AGAGGAATTGTTTTGGGATCCCAACAAAGAGGATTTACTTCGAATCCGAAAAGAATGGGAAACCGATGCTTCTGAGCTGAAGGAAATTTTAAACAACAGTAGGTTTAAAACGATTTGGGGTTCTCTTCAGGGCGATGAAGTAAAGACTGCCCCCAAAGGGTTTGATAAAGAACATCCTGAAATTGCCTTGATTCGAAAAAAGCAATTCATATTCGTTCGAAATTTTACGGACAAAGAAGTGCTGTCAAAAGATTTTTTGAAGAATGTGGATGAATCCTTTCAAGCAATACGGCCCTATTTCGATTTGATGAGCTCGATTCTGACTACCAATCTTAATGGGGAATCACTTATTTAAACCGCAACTTCGTCCTCTAAAAGTTGTACTTGGTCTTTCAGCCTTTCGATGACCATGTTCATCATTCGCTTGTTTAGGGCCGACGAATTTTGAATATAGATTTCATATTCCTCGACGGTAAAATGTCCAATGACCATTCCCTTTAAAGCGTTTCGAAACTTAATATCTTTCTGAATGGCCCGTTCGATATACTGTAATCGTTGTTCAAGACTGAGTTCGTAAAATCTGTTTTTATGCTTTCGAATATAATTCTTGAACACTTGGATAAACAGGGCATTCTGCAGTTTGATTATCGGGCGTAAGGTGAGGTTTTGAAATGACTCATCACTTGAAGTTTCGGGACTGACTTTTGCCTTATTTAAGATTGGACGTATTCGCTGGAGCTGGGATGACCTGTTGTCCATAACGGTTGTTTTCTTAAAATTACATAGAAGTTCAGGCATACTTCTTTGCGCACTACTTAGTTTTCAACGATGATATGAACAAAAAAAGCCGCACCAAAATGATGCGGCTTCATGGTGATTATTGCAATACTATTTGCTTCCTAAGAACTCTTCAAATGTTTTGAATTCAAGGGCTTCTTTTTTCAGATACTTTCCTTTTATCTTTTCAAAATCCGTTTTAGCTTTTGTAAAACGAGTTGAAATCACATTCAAATTATTCAGTTCAGCCGCTGTTGGTTTATCATAACTTGAGGCCACTTTACTGTAAAGATTTGTCATCTTTTCACGTAACTGTGGTTCTGCCGCACCAACGTAGTTGTCACCAGTTGTAATGACCAATGTTTCCTTTAGGGAATTAAGTTTGTCAACAGTCTTTTTATCTCCCTTAACCTCTGCATTGGCAAGAATTTCATCAAGTTCATAAACGAGATACGCCAAATCTTGCGTCATATCATATAACTGCGCCGTGGTTGAATTTTTCAATTCTCTATCCGAAGCGGATAATGGCGAATTCTTGTCGTAAATTAAATTGAAGGAATGTTCAAAGGTTTCCTTTCCTTTGGTCATAACCACCTTGTATGACCCTGCAGGCACTTGAGGAGATGTGAAACCCCCAAAGCTGAATGTTTTTCCCTTGGCAACCTTAGGCTGCTTACGTGTATAGTTCCAATTCACAATATTGATGCCTTTAGACTTTCCAGGTCCTAGTTCAGCAATTAGATTTCCATCCATATCCTGCACCTCCATTTTCATCTTACCAAAAGTGTGACGTTTTTTAAGGTAATACTTGATTTGAACATCTTTCGTTTTGTTCCGACCGGTAAATTGGGTTTCAGCACCAAAATTTCCAGAAAACGAACTTGTCTCATCAATCACCGTATCTGGGGTATCAAAGAAATGTACATTCTTCGCCAACACTTCATCTGAAATGCTTCTTAGAGGAGATATGTCATCAATGATAATCACTCCACGACCATGGGTACCTAATACCAAATCATTGGTGCTCTTCTGAAGGTCAATGAAGTGAACGGCAACCGAAGGCATATTGTTCGTAAACTTTTTCCAGTTCTGCCCACCATCCATGGTAATGTACAAACCAAATTCAGTGCCTAAGAACAAGAGATTAGGGTTTACATAATCCTCCTGGATGTTTCTGGCAAAACCGACGACATCATCAGAAACAATGTTCGTCCATGTCTGCCCGAAATCAGTGGTTTTATAGGCATAAGCCTGCATATCGCCCATAGTATGTCCATCGAAAACGGCATAAGCCGTGCCTTTGTCAAAAACACTGGCTTCAATATGGTAACACCAGGTATTTTTCGGTAACCCTTGAACATTTTCAATAGTGTTAGTCCATGTTTTACCTCCATCTTTGGATACTTGCACATTACCATCATCAGTACCTACCCAAATCACTTTTTCATCTACGGGAGATTCGGCAATGGTAAAAATAGTGGTGTGGTTTTCAGCACCTGAATTGTCTTTTGAAAGTCCACCAGAATCTTCTTGGTTCTGTTTTGCTGGGTCATTGGTGGTCAAATCGGGTGAGATGATTTCCCAACTATCGCCCATATCTTCAGATTTGTGTAGATACTGGCTACCCATATAAAAGCGGTCGGGTTGGTGGGTGCTAACAGCCATAGGCGCGTTCCAGTTCCATCTTAGTTTTTGATCTTCAGAGGTAGGCAACGGCTGTATCGTTTTTGATAACTCTCTTTCTGTGTCGAAACGCCAAACGTTTTCCGCACCTTGCATTTCGGAGTATACTATGTTTTTGGTAGGATGTTTCAATACCCTGAAACCGTCACCATAACCTACTGAATTCCAATCACGGGCTTCCACACCACCAGGAGAGGAGGAAGGTCCCCACCAAGAACCGTTGTCTTGCAGACCACCGTATACATTGTAAGGTTCCGCATCATCAACACTGATATGATAGAACTGTGAAAGGGGAAGGTTTTCCACAATTTCCATCGTATTGCCTCCATCCCAAGAACGATACACACCACCATCTGTGCCTGCGTACATGATGTCTGAATCCTTGATACTAAAAACAATATCATGTATGTCCGAATGCATATTTCCTAGGTCCTTGAAGGTTTTTCCGCCATCCCTAGAGATAGAACCACTAAGACCACCTTTCACCACTACATCCTCATTTCTGGGGTCCACAACAATTCTAGAGAAATAGAAAGGGCGAACCGTAATACCGAAATCGTTGTTCAATTGTTCCCAAGAGGCACCAGCATCGTTACTGCGATATAACCCCTTGCGCTCATCTTCTTCCGCCTCGATTACGGTGTACAATACATTAGTGTTGCTCGGAGCAACAGCTATAGCCAATCTTCCAAGGCTACCTTTAGGAAAACCATTGTGGATTTTGTTCCAAGTCTTACCGGCATCTGTAGATTTGTACAGGGCACTATTTGCACCACCAGACTCAAAGGACCACCCTGTTCTTCTAAACTCCCACATCGAAGCGTACAACACGTTGGGATTCGATGGGTCCATGGTCAAATCGGCACAACCTGTTTTTTGGTCGACGTACAGCAATCGTTCCCAAGTGGCGCCGCCATCACTTGATTTATAGACACCACGTTCGTCGCTATCACTCCAAAGCGCCCCTAAAACACCCACATAGATTTCTTGGGAGTTTTTTGGGTTTACAATGACGTTGGCAATTCGTTCTGACTTTTCAAAACCGATTTTTGTCCAGTTCACCCCTCCATCCGTAGACTTATATAAACCATCTCCTACGGAAACACTATTTCTTGGCCAGGTTTCACCTGTACCCACATAAATGGTATTATCTGGGTCATTGGGGTCAAGTTCGACTGAGCCGATAGATTGGCAGTATTCATCAAAAATTGGGTTGAATGTTGCCCCACTGTTGCTTGACTTCCAAACACCACCACCCGCAGAACCGGCATAGACTATTCTACTGTTGGTTGGATGTAATTCAATGTCATTGATTCTGCCGCTCATCAGTGCTGGACCAATATGGCGTGCCGTTAAATCACCAAATAGCGCTTTACCATCAACGCTTTCTAAAGTTTGGGCCTTTCCCACTCCCAAATGGAGGATGCCCATCATTAAAATGGATAAACTTATTTTTTTCATGATTGATTGGATAAAAAAAGACCCTTTAGGTAAGGGTCTTTGAAATAGTTATTGAATTATTCTTTTTCGGTTTCTGCAGCTTCTTCCGGAAAGGCAAATGCAGCATCGTCAATCTCTGGGTTCAACTCAATTTTGCTAATGGTCAATGGATTTGATGAACCGTCC
>CAYNUM010000298.1:0-4095 GCA_964400025.1 uncultured Croceivirga sp. | reverse complement strand
AACCCTATACTTGTAGGGGTCAGTGGATTCATGGTCAATGACCATACTTGGTAATCGTAACCTTTTGGGGGCTCAGGTAAACCTTTTGCATCAACAAATACTTTTTCCTCCTTTTTGTTCCAATACGCTTTTGCGTAGGCTTCTGGTGAGGCCGACTGCCCACCAAGTACGATTACAGTAACATCTTGGTCCCGCAAGGTGTTCAATAATCCGTTGGCATCTTGAACTTCATTTCTAATGTCTGCGATTTGCTCTTCCAAAGAGCTCTTCTCATTGGTAACATTATCAATTTCTGATTTCAAATTGCTATTTTCTGTATACATCCAAAACAAACCGACTGCCAATACAACTGAGGCGGCCCATCCCAAATAATTGGTCCATGAAGTCGGTTTGGTCGTAATTTCAGGCTCAAATTGAATCACTTCATCCAAGGCGGTTTTAATGGATTCAAAGCTTTTAGGTGACAAGCCAGGTGAAGCAGCTTTTGTTACCTCTAGAATAGCTAGCTCAATTGACTCAATCTCTTTTTTGATCCTGGGGTATTCAATCGCATAATGCTGTACCTCTAGATTTTGTTCTTCACTTAAGGTACCTGCAACGTATTGTTCCAAAATTCCAGACGCTATGTACTTTTCAACATCCATTAGTTTTTCATGTTTTCCCGTATTTTGGAAATACAGCTTCTGTTACGGGTTTTTACGGTTCCTATGGGAATATTCAATTGCTCCGCGGCTTCTTTCTGTGTAAAGCCTTTAAAATAAAGTAACTCTAGGAGCTCAGTACATTTCTCTTTTAGTCCTTTCAACAACTTTTTCAAGCCGATAATATCCATTTGCGGATTCATATCATCGTGCTCTTCAATATTACCTACGAAGTAATTGGTAGACAGGTTTTTTTTCCAGTTTTTATGTGATTTTGAACGCAATTCATCGATTGCGGCATTTCTCGCTATATTCAGAATCCATGTAAAAAAGCGTCCCTTAGATGGGTTGTAGTTATGGCTGTTGTCCCAAATTTTCACGAAAACATCTTGACAGATTTCCTCGGAACGTTCAGGGTTACCGATGATGGTATTAATGACACCATGTATATTTTCTGCATACATGTTGTACAAAGCTTCGAATGCGGCCACATCCTTTTTTTGAAACTTGGTAATGAGATTATCGAGGCTCATAGCAATGAACCCAAAGATAAGAAATGATTTTGCCCTTATAAGTTGAGTTTTTCGGTTACTGGACATTCTCTTTCAAAACGTTCCAGACGTTTTCTGTTACGATTTTATGCCCTTCGGGAGTGGGGTGAATACCGTCTTCAAGGTTGAGGTTTGGTATTCCTGCGACACCATCCAATAAAAACGGAATCAAGGGGATTTCATTTTGTTCAGACAGTTCAGGAAATATTTTACGAAATTCCCCTGTGTATTCCGGTCCCATATTGGGCGGAATCTGCATACCCGCCAAAATAATTTTGGCATTTGGGTTCTTATCCCGTACCGCATCTATTATTGACTGAAGATTTTTACGGGTTTGGTCCAATGGAATGCCCCTTAGGCCATCATTGGCTCCCAATTCCAAAATAAAGACATCAACTTTTTGATTGAGTACCCAATTGATTCGATTGAGTCCTCCCGCAGTTGTTTCGCCGCTTAGTCCTGAATTGATGACGGTAAAACTATACCCTATTGAATCAAGCCGTTTCTGTATCAGGGCAGGAAAGGCCTCTTCCAACTCTATACCATAACCAGCGGTCAGGCTATCCCCAAAAAATAATATCACTTTATCGGTAGTAGTCAAATTATCTTCTGAAGTCTCCTCAGTCTTATCATTTGATTCAGAGCTCTCAGAAGGTTTGGGGGTCTCTTTGCAGTTGATGAAGATTACGAAAAGAAAAAAATAACGAAACTTTAAGAGGTGGTGCATAGCATATGGGTGAATTAATCGAAATCATTTACCTAATTTTCCGATTTTTCTATTCGAAAATTAGACCATGTCAAAGATATTAAACGTGAACCAGCTAGGGAAGACCTATACAAGCGGTTCCAAAGAACTGACGGTTTTACAAGATATTTCCTTTAGCATAAATAAAGGGGAAACTTTCGCCATAGTCGGCCCTTCGGGCAGCGGCAAAACAACCCTGCTAGGGCTATGCGCTGGCTTGGACCGTGCCGATACCGGTTCCGTTGAGTTATGTGGGCAAAATTTGGTCGACTTAAATGAAGATGGCCTGGCACTCTTACGGAACAAGGAAGTCGGATTCATTTTTCAGAATTTTCAATTATTACCAACCTTAAGTGCTTTGGAGAATGTGGTTGTGCCCCTAGAACTACAGGGAATAAAAGCCCCTAGAAAAACAGGGATGGAACTTTTGGAAAAAGTAGGATTGAAAGACCGTTTTCACCATTATCCCTCTCAACTTTCTGGAGGTGAACAACAACGTGTGGCACTGGCCCGCGCTTTCTCGGCCCGCCCCTCTATTTTATTTGCCGATGAGCCAACAGGGAATCTAGATCAAGAAACAGGAGAGA
Organism: uncultured Croceivirga sp.; assembly: GCA_964400025.1. Lineage (GTDB taxonomy): Bacteria > Bacteroidota > Bacteroidia > Flavobacteriales > Flavobacteriaceae > Croceivirga. The sequence continues at coordinate 1,571 of CAYNUM010000298.1, read as the reverse complement.
AAGTGGTGAACTTACTATTTGAATTGAATCAAGAAGCGGGCACCACATTGGTCATTGTGACCCACGATATGGATTTAGCACAAAAGAACGAACGCATTTTGAGATTGAAAGGAGGAAGGGTATTCTCCAATACACAAACAGAGGCCGTTTGATAATGGAACAAGAACTGAAATCGAAATCGGGGTGGAATTGGATTTTTAAGATGGCCTGGCGTGATAGTCGTGCCAGTGCGAAAAGACTGTTCCTCTTTATGGCATCTATTGTTCTTGGCATTGCCGCAGTGGTTTCCATTCAATCGTTCAGTGATAACCTCAAAAAAAACATTGCCATTCAATCCAAGGCCTTGATGGGTGCCGACTTTCTTATTGATAGCAATCAACCTCCGAATGAAAGGGTGCTTGCCATAATCGATTCACTTGGTGGCGCTGATGCAAAAGGGGTCAGTTTTCCTTCAATGGGACTGTTTCCCAAAACTGGTGATGCCCGATTGATAGGAGTGAAAGGGGTAGAGGGTAGCTATCCCTTTTATGGGGAATTGGAAACTTCACCATCTTCTGCTGCCAATACTTACCAACAAAGTGGGGGAGCCTTGGTCGATGCTACTTTAATGCTGCAGTTTGAATCAAAGATCGGAGACTCCATTAAAATTGGCAATGTGCTTTTCCCCATTGTTGGGCAGCTCATTTCTGCGCCAGGTACAGGTGGTGTCGGAGCTTCAATAGCCCCGCCGGTATGGATTCCACATCATATGATCGAGGCAACCGGGCTTATACAGACGGGAAGTCGGGTCGGTTATGATTTTTATTTTGTCGCAGAGGAAGAGCAAGATCTCGAAGCACTGGATAAAATCGTAGATCCCCAATTGGATATTGAAAATGCCGATTTGGATACGCATATTTCAACTGGTCAGCGATTGGGTCGGAGCTACGACAATTTCGGAAAGTTCCTCAACCTAGTGGCCTTTATTGCCCTTTTGTTGGGTTGTGTCGGTATTGCCAGTTCGGTACACATTCATATTAAGGAAAAACTACGCTCCGTTGCAGTACTTAAATGTATTGGGGCAACTCGAAGACAAAGCTTTCTTATTTACCTTGTTCAAATTGCAGGTATGGGTTTGTTGGGGGGCGCAATCGGTGTATTGACCGGGCTTTTGTTGCAACAGACCTTTCCAACCATTTTAAAAGACTTTTTGCCTTTCGATGTTGAAATAAGTTTGGCCCCTGATGCTATTTTAGTGGGATTGGTCTTGGGTGTTTTGATGTCCGTATTATTTGCCATGACCCCTCTTTTGGGTACTTGGTACGTTTCTCCGTTACAAGTGCTGCGCGTTCAAGAAGATATGCCAAAACAATCACGCACGCCAAGGGTGTTGGTATTTACGACCATTTTGTTATTCGTTTTTGGGTTTGCCTATTGGTTATTGGGCAATGTGGGTTACGCATTTTTCTTTCTGCTCGCTATATTGGTAGTTTTCTTTGTGCTCGGGGGCCTCGCGACGGTTTTTATGCGATTGATAAAGCGCTTCTTTCCGACTAGCTGGGGTTTTACGACGAGGCAGAGCCTTTTGAACT
>CAYNUM010000297.1:0-4095 GCA_964400025.1 uncultured Croceivirga sp. | reverse complement strand
AAATCCACTTGCGATTTTGCTCGGTCAAAATCTTGGTTTAGATACTAGCAATTTTAAGTATACAAAGGTATTGGTTTATTGAGGAAGATTGCTGTACTTCGATTTAAAGTAAAATGAAAAGGCTTTCTTATTTTTGAAAAAAAGTTTCATGAGAACTAAGACCTTTTTCACCATTACTTTTTGTTGCATATTCTTCGTTTTTTCCTGTAAGGAAGTAAAGAAAGTTAACGAAGGCCCAAGCCAAATGGAGCAAGTAATGGCAGTACATGATGAGGTAATGCCCAAAATGGGGACTTTGGCAAAGTACACTGCTGAATTAAAGGCAAAGGTCGATAGCACTGAAATGGGCCAACAATATGAGGCGGCCATGAAAGACCTTCAAAATGCCAATAAATCCATGATGGATTGGATGATGGGCTTCGGTGATCGTTTTGACTCCGACGAAATCCTTAACGGAAAGGCCTTGTCTGCTCAAAAACAAGAATGGCTCAATGAGGAACAGGAAAAGGTAGAGGCATTACGGGAACAAATCAATACCAGTTTGGAGAAAGCCGAAACGCTCTTGGCCAACTAGTTTAAAAGTGGTCAAACCACAGCTTTTTACTTCCATTCCAAAGACTCCATAATTCTACGTATGTCTTTTTGAAGATATATTGCTGCGGGATAGATGGAATCATAGTTCGGTTTGGCGTAGAAATACAAAGATCCTGTCACAAAATGATTGATGCTATCGGTAACGTAAAACTGTGATTGCGAAGCCGCATTGCCCGTCACTTCATAGAACATACCGTATACCCTGTCTTCACCATTAATAAAAGGTTGTTCGATAATATTATCTGCCTTGACGACATGCTCGTAAGAAAGTCGTTGGGCGTCAGTCAATAATTTATTAAGATTGCTCTTCACCGGTTTATAAGTCAAATAGATAGATCCTTTCATACCCGGATAGTCTATTTCTATTGAACAATCTTCTTTTTGCTTAATTACTGACAATTGGTTTTTGGAAAAGTCAAAAGCGCACTCACTATTGAATGTTTCATACGAACCGTTGGGAAATTCAAGCCGTAGCATTGCCTTAGGTTTCGGTAGTGCTTCTTCACCACAGGAAACCGATAGAAGAAAAATCGAAAATAAGAATAGCCTAAACTTCACTTGGTAAATTTATCTTAATCTGTTTCAACCGTTTTTTATCCAAGCTTTCAACCGTGAATTGGTGCTGTTCGAAAGCTATTTTCTCGCCCCTACGCGGAAAACTTCCCGATATTTCGAGCACAAAACCAGCAATGGTCTCGGATTCCCCTTTTTGTTGTTCGAAAAGTTCTTGCATTTCATCCTGCATTTTGACCACCTTGTAAAAGTCCTTTAAATTGGTCTTCCCTTCAAAAACATAAGTGTAATCATCCAGTTTTGAATATGTTAGGTCTTCATCATCGAACTCATCACTGATATCACCTACAATTTCCTCAATAATATCCTCTAATGTGACTATACCCGAAGTACCCCCATACTCATCAACAACAATGGCCATATGCTTTTTTTGCTCTTGAAACTCTTGAAGTAAATCGTCCAATTTTTTGTTCTCTGGAACAAAATATGGTTCTCGAATCAAAGATATCCAATTGAACACTTTACGGTCGACATAGGGCAGCAAATCCTTAACGTACAATATACCAAGTACATTATCCATATTCTCAGAAAAAACGGGAATTCTCGAATACCCATTCTTCTTGATTTCTTGAAGTACCTGGGGGTATTTCATTTCCTCATCCAAACCGAAAATATCAAGCCTAGGGCACATTACCTGTTTGGTATCTGTATTTCCGAAGGTCACGATACCTTCAAGAATTTTTTGTTCTTCTTTTGTGGTGTCGCCCTCTGAGGTCAACTCCAATGCCTGAGATAATTGGTCTACGCTCAAATTTGATTTTTGCCTACCCAATTTATCCTGCAGAAACAGGGTGGCTGAACGCATAGGACTGCTAAACGGAGTAAACAGATAATCCAATATGCGCAAAGGATATGCCATAAAATGGGCAAATTGAATGCGATTTCTATTGGCATAGATTTTTGGGATTATTTCACCAAACATCAAAATCAAAAAAGTGGCTACGACTACTTCCAATAAGAACCGTACCGATACCACACCAAACAAGACTTGGTCAACCTTTTGAAATAGGGTATCACCAATAGCACTGAACAATAGCACAATACCAATATTAATCGCATTATTCGTAATAAGAATGGTGGCTAACAGCTTCTTTGGCTTGGCCAATAGCCTCAACAAGACACCTCCTTTTTTGGTGTCTTCTTCTTCAATACCGTTCAAATCGGTCTGTGAAAGCCCAAATAGGGCAACTTCGGCCCCTGATATCAGCGCCGAACAAATTAATAGGATAATCAGTGTAACCCATTTCGCTGCTAAAGCTCCGCTAAATGCGAATAAAAACAGTACTAAACTATGGGGCTCAGGGTCCAATTAACACGTTTTGGTTGGATTAGAATGGCAAATCGTCATCGTCATCTACAGGTGATGCCGCAGGAGCTGCTCCCGCTTGTGAAACCTTAGGTTCTTGTACCTGCGGACTCGCATTGGAAACTTGGCCAGGTGCTTCGTTCTTATTGGTGAGAAAGGTAAAATCTTGAACATGTACCTCGGTTGTGTAGCGGGTATTGCCATCTTCGCCTTGCCATTGTCTGTTCTTCAATCGCCCTTCGACATACACTTTATCACCCTTGCTTAAGTATTTTTCGCAAATCTCAGCAGCTTTGTTTCTAACTACTACGTTATGCCAATCGGTATTGGTTACCTTTTCACCGGTTTGTTTGTTGGTGTAGGTCTCATTTGTGGCCAATGGGAAACGACCGATACAACCACCGCCTTCAAAATAGTGCACTTTCACTTCATCACCCAAATGCCCTATCAACATCACTTTATTCAGTGTTCCGCTCATATCAAATTATTTGGTCAAAAATAATCATTTTTAAAACTTTTAATGAAGTCAGCGAGTAATACAGGAACAGGAAAACCTTCAACAACAGACCACGAAATTCCATCCTTCAAAATACCTTTTGTTCGGACAATCCAAAATCGCGTTTTTAAGTGCTGATGCGACAGTTTATGTATAATTTCTTCTTGATTATATAATACCGGGGCAGTAGTTGCAATAGCCGAAAAGTTTTTATCCAAAAAGTTTGCGATTTGTTTTTCGTTTGCTCGCTCGGCTGTTTCAAAAAGTGGGAATTGATACAGGCCTTGCCATATGTCCTTACCGGTGCGTTGTTCGATCAGGGTGTTTTTCTTTTCGTCAATAAAAACCACATAGTTAAAATGACGTTCTTTTATTTTACCCTTTTTCAGTTTCACGGGTAATTCTTTAACCCTATTGCTTGACAATGCTAGACAACCATCCTTTATGGGGCACAGAAGGCAATATGGTTTTTTTGGGGCACATTGAATGGCACCAAATTCCATAATACCTTGATTATATTCCCTAATGTTTTCTTCTGACATCACACTGCGGGCCATCTCCTTAAAATACTTTTGCCCCTTCGTGGTATTGATGGGGATATCAACGCCAAAAAACCGCGAAAGCACGCGATACACATTTCCATCAACTACAGGTTGTGGCTCATCAAAACAGATTGATGAAATTGCACTTGCCGTATAATCGCCAACGCCTTTCAGCTTTAACAAACCTTCATAGCTAGACGGAAACTGACCATTGTATTCTTCTACAATAGTCTTAGCCGTAAGGTGCATATTTCTTGCCCGGGAATAATACCCCAGGCCCTGCCATAACTTCAAAACCTCTTCTTCTGTTGCGCGTGCCATGTCAAAAACGGTTGGGAAACGGGCTACAAATTTTTCATAATAAGGAAGCCCTTGTGCCACTCGTGTTTGTTGTAACATAATCTCAGAAAGCCAAATCTTGTAGGGGTCTTTTGTTAATCGCCAAGGAAGTGTTCTTTTGTTATGCTGGTACCAATCCAGAATCTTTTTTGAAAAATCCATGTAAGGGAAATACTATTTCTTAGGTGAGAGAGTTTATATACTTAAATTTTAGGGCATTATACAAAACATTTATATATTTGCAA
>CAYNUM010000296.1:0-4096 GCA_964400025.1 uncultured Croceivirga sp. | reverse complement strand
GGAGGGCATGTCATTTACAGAGTTTACTTACCAATTGGTTCAGGGTTACGATTTTCTCTATTTGTACAAAAATCATAACTGTACCCTTCAAATGGGGGGTAGTGATCAATGGGGCAATATCACCACGGGTACTGAACTGATACGAAGAATTGGTGGTGGAAAAGGCTATGCGCTAACATGCCCTTTGATTACAAAGGCAGATGGCACCAAATTTGGCAAAACCGAAAGCGGAAATGTATGGCTCGACCCAAAACGAACCTCACCTTACAGGTTTTACCAGTACTGGTTGAATACTTCTGATGAAGATGCTGAAAAGTATATAAAGATCTTCACATTTTTAACTGAAGAAGAGGTAATCGCATTGGTGAAAGCGCATAAAGAAGCTCCGCACCTACGACAGCTACAAAAGAAACTTGCAGAAGAGATTACCGTTATGGTGCATTCGCAAGCGGATTTGGACAATGCCATTAAGGCTAGTGCCATTTTATTTGGAAAATCCACTTCAGAAGACCTAAAACGACTCGATTCACAAACTTTTTTAGACGTTTTCGACGGGGTACCCCAGGCCCAACTTTCTAAATCTGAATTGGAAAATGGTTTGGATATGATTGGCGCCTTAGCCGCCAAGACAGGATTCTTGGGTTCTAACGGTGAAGCCCGAAGGGAATTGAAACAGAATTCCATCTCGGTCAATAAAGAAAAGGTAAAAGAAGACCATTTGATAACCAAAGAAGACCTTATCAATGAGAAGTTTGTTCTGTTACAACGCGGTAAGAAGAACTACTTTGTGCTGGTAATAGGCGATTGAATGGCACCGACCTTGCCTGTTATTTCTTCAGAATAGGTATTGACAAAGGTGTTCTTTACCCTATTTGATACTAAGAAGTAGGGTATCCAAATACAAGCACCTACCGCTTTTCTGGCTATAGAAGCATATAACGCCCTATCTTCTGCATCATTGATGAGTTCATCAGGAAGAATGGCATTTATAAAAAGGGTGTCCAAGACCGGCACTACCAAATTTGCAATGTAGAAGACTACCATTAAGATGGGCAGGCTCGTTCTTTTCTTAAAGAAGAGAATGATTAAAAGCACACTGAAGACCAGTAGAAATACATTGTATCCAAGTTCCAAACCAGCTGCGAAAGTTAATAATCCCGCGTTTTCATAACCCTGGTAGGATATCCATAGTGTAGGATTGAAGTACCCATTATTAATTGTTTGAAATATCAAAACGATAGGGGTCAAGACCAAGCCAATTAAGGGTAAAATCATCCAACCTCCAATAGGTTCTTCGTAGCCATCGCCTTTAGATTTGGGATCAAATTTTTCATAAAGTCTTCTTGCCAAGAAAACTCCCACAATTAGAAACAAAAGACTAACTGCATAAGAAATCCATGACTTTCCCGATGCGCTATGAGTAGCGTTTTTAGGATAACTGAGCTGAAAATTTAGTCCATTGTTGATTTGCTCATGCTTTTTTGTGAACTGTGATAGGTCACTTGCTGGCATGACATTTTGTTTTCTTTCATACTCATGTACTACCTGTACTGTTCTGCCGATTGTTTTCGAGTCCCTATTGTAACTGAAATAGTCATCTTTCAGTTCAAGTCCTATATCAGTGGCACTCCATTCTTCTGGCAGCCTAATCGTGGTTTCTTGAGAAAAGAACAAAGGCTCCCCTAAGTAATATGGCATTTCACGGGCAGGAGAACCATCATATTCAACCATGGTCTGAAGCACCATAGGCTGTGTTTCTGCTACAAAATAGTCTTCGTTAAAATCATTGTTCCAGAAATCGTCCACTTCATAGTACTCCTCAATTTTGATTTCGTTCGTTGAGTTTCTAAAGTTATCCGTGAAATAAACCTTATCGGTGTTACGAATTGTTGGATATAGCTCACTATAAAAGTTCATGAAGTCTTTGACAACATTATCATTCGAAGTAGAACTGAAATAATCTCGCATCTCATCCGCTTTAGAGCCCTTGTAAATAGATTCGATGAGAAAGATTGCTTTACCACCAATACTATCTGTGGTAATATTTTCTTTGATGACAATTTCTGGTCTAGGACCAATTTTCGGAAGTTCTATCAGTGCATTAGCCCCTTTCTTAATAAGCAGTCCTCGTTTATAATCAGGGGTATATAAATTGGCCAAGTCGCCACCTTGATTTGAAATAGTGGGGTCTATGACATACTCTTTCCCTTTAAGTTTGAAATAAACGATGCAGTGATTGAACGCGCTATGACTCGGTAGTAATAGGTCCAATTCTTGCTTTAAGCCTGTATTTACCAATAATGGATAGGCTTCAACCGCTTCTTTTTGTAATAGTGAAACAAGCAATAGCGATTTGTCTTTACAATCGCCATAACGTTGATTAAGTACTTTTTTGGAATCATTAGGTTTATATGCCCCGATACCAGATTCAAAACCTAAATATCGTATTTCATCTTGCACAAAACGGATAAGCTTTAGAATCTTATCCTCCTTACTTGAAGTACCTTTCATTACTTCTTTTGGAAGTTTCAAATCTTTCGAGGGTACATAATGTGGAAGAAACAGTTTCACGACCGAAGACCAGTCTGAAAATGTGCTGGTTGAGACCCTTTTTTGGTCATCGTACCAATAAGGTACGTTATTATCATAGGAGAAAAAATCACTCGCCTCTAAATCCCATACATAATGTCTGTAATTGTTTTGGGTAATTATTTCAGGTTCTACGGCTTCTGACAAAGATTTGTAATAAATTTTTTTGCCCAAAGCAGTAAGTACCTTGGCATAAATTCGTTCAACGGGCAACGTATATTGTTGATAGATGTTAGCGGAATAATTCCCTTTATTAATGGGATTAAAACCTTTTACAGTATAGGCATATTCGATAATATCATCCTTTCGTACATCGGTGAGGTTGACGACCGCAGTAACCGAACCATCATATAGTGAACGCTCCAAACTTGTTTCCCGTTGGAAGGTCTTGATGTCTGAATCGATTAGTTTATCAATTTTTTCACCATTGCGATGAATGGAAATCTCATGAATAGTAAGTGTCTGATATGAAGGATCATACGAAAGACTGATGTCAGAGAAATCTTGAATGCCGTCACTATTGAATACTTGAATGGCATAGTGAGCATAATATTCTTCGGTTTCCAGGTTGTCTTGATAATCAATCAACAGATATCTTGAGCTACCGTCTTTATCTTCTTTACTATCGCCAACTGCAATGGCATCTACCCAGTTTGACGCTGGGGCTTTCCGAACATCTTGAGCATTTGATAATAAGACAATTGAAAATAGGAGGAGTGGTAGTATTTTTCTCATAAAGGTTGGAGTGTCTTGAGATAACGTTTTTTCTGACAACAACGTATCCAATTTTGCAGTTTTTCTACTAGATTACCATAAGGTTACAACCCCTAACATCTGAATGGTCAAAACGACCTAAAATTTCAAAGCTTCCGTCTTCGAAGGTTTTGCCCAAATCTTGAGTAGCGATAAATGAACAGGAATTAACGTTTGCCAAATCTATGACATTGATACCACCTGTTTTGCCATGGGCTTGTATTGAGAGGGGGTCTTCGGTATCTCTAGTCATTATTTTCATCCAAGGGGGGCATTTAAAAATACCATTGCCCGATGAATAGGCTTGAGATAGCAGCTCGGTCATACCGTATTCTGAATGAATCTGCTTTACCCCGAATGCTTCCTTCAGAAGGGTGTGAAGTTCATTGCGAATCATTTCTTTGCGCCGACCTTTCATACCGCCAGTTTCCATGATAACCGTATTCTTGAGGTCAAGTTTTTTTATTTCTGCCAAATCCAACAAGGCAAAGCTTACCCCGATTAATAACACCTTTGAACCACTATTTTGAAGGGCTAGTAATCGATGTGTCAAATCACCAAGGTCATCTAAGTAAAAGCCGCTTTCAACATGTTTTGACTTCTCAATCAGCTTATCTACCATATAAATTAATGAGGAGCCTTCACGTTCTAAATATGAGGGGAGCAGTGCCAAAACACAATAATCTTTGACATCGCCATAGAACAACTCAAAAGCCCTTGAAAAGCTTTCTTCGTAAAGCTTAAGGTCAGTGAT
>CAYNUM010000295.1:3823-4104 GCA_964400025.1 uncultured Croceivirga sp. | reverse complement strand
GCGCCCAAAAAACTGGTTCAAAATAGAGTTTATCCGCAGTATCAAAATCAGTCGAAACCGTTTCTGGGTTACAGTTGATCATTATCGTTTCATAACCACATTCGGCAGCCGCCAAAACTCCGTGCACACAACAATAATCGAATTCAATACCTTGACCAATACGATTAGGCCCAGAACCTAAAACAACTATCTTCTTACGCTCAGTAACTTCACTGTCATTTGCAACAAAACGTTTGCCATCAGCCGTTTCAATTTCCTCTTCAAAGGTGGAATAGTAGTAC
>CAYNUM010000295.1:0-3798 GCA_964400025.1 uncultured Croceivirga sp. | reverse complement strand
TGGCTTTAAACTCAGCAGCACATGTGTCTACTAACTTATACACTCGATTGATATTGAGTTGTAAACGTTTTTTATGTACCTCACTTTCATAGCAATCGAGCATATGGGCAATCTGTCTATCTGCAAACCCTTTTTGTTTGGCTTCTAACAGTAAATCCTTAGTGATGGTTGCTATGGTGTATTGTGAAATCTCTTGTTCCAAATAGTGCAGTTCTTCGTATTGTTTCAAGAACCACATGTCTATTTTGGTAATATCATGTATTCGTTTTAACGGAATACCTAATTGAATGGCGTCATAGATGACAAAAACCCTGTCCCAACTTGGAACCGTCAGTTTTTGAATTATTGTTTCATAATCTTTGAGACCCTTTCCGTCGGCTCCCAGACCATTTCGTTTAATTTCAAGAGATTGTGTGGCTTTGTGCAATGCTTCTTGGAAAGACCGACCTATACCCATAACCTCTCCTACCGCTTTCATCTGTAGCCCTAGTGTTCGGTCAGAGCCTTCAAACTTATCGAAGTTCCAACGAGGTATTTTGACGATAACATAGTCTAAAGTAGGTTCAAAAAGTGCCGAAGTCGATTGCGTAATCTGATTTTGAAGTTCATCCAAGCTATAACCAATAGCTAATTTTGCAGCTACTTTGGCGATTGGATATCCGGTTGCTTTCGAAGCCAATGCAGAAGAACGAGAGACCCGCGGATTGATTTCTATGGCAATAATTTCTTCTTCTTCATCTGGGCTTACCGCAAACTGAACGTTACACCCCCCGGCAAAATCGCCGATACTGCGCATCATATGTATGGCCATATCTCGCATGCGTTGAAAGGTGCGGTCTGAAAGAGTCATTGCCGGAGCCACGGTAATGGAATCTCCGGTATGTATTCCCATAGGGTCCATATTCTCTATGGTACAAATGATAACAACATTGTCATTTTTATCTCGTAACAACTCAAGCTCATACTCCTTCCAACCCATCATCGCCTTATCAATCATCACCTCATGAATTGGTGAAACCTCTAAACCATGACTCAATTGCTTATCGAAATTTTCTTCTTCATAAACGATACCGGCACCAGCGCCACCTAAGGTAAACGAAGCACGAATAACCAATGGAAATCCAAACTCCTGTGCGATTTCCTTGCCTTTCAAAAAAGAGGTAGCCGTAGCTTGAGGTGCCATTCCGACTCCAATTTTGGTCATCAGTGCCCTAAACTGCTCTCGGTCTTCCGTAATATTTATGGCATCAATATCAACTCCTATAATTTCCACATCAAAGTCCTCCCAGATACCTTTTTCATCCGCTTCAATACAAAGATTCAAGGCTGTTTGCCCTCCCATAGTTGGTAAAACCGCATCGATGTAAGGGTGTTTTTTTAAAATCTCAATAATCGATTTGGTATTCAATGGTTTCAGATATACATGGTCGGCCATTGATGGATCAGTCATTATCGTAGCGGGATTGCTATTGATTAGAATGGTTTCGATTCCATCTTCACGTAACGAGCGTAAGGCTTGGGAGCCCGAGTAATCAAATTCACAGGCCTGACCAATAATAATGGGGCCCGAACCAATAATTAAAATGGATTTTAAGTCTTCTCTTTTTGGCATTTTTTTGAGTTGATATTACTTCAATCGTTAAAAATAGGTCAAAAAAAAGGTGCTGGTTTTAAAAACAGCACCTATTAATTAACGAGTTATTGACAGTCATCTACTTCTTGTGTCTCGGTTCAGATGAAACAGTCAGTTTTTTTCTTCCTTTGGCCCTTCTACTGGCAAGAACCTTTCTTCCGCTGGCACTTGCCATGCGCTCTCTAAAACCGTGTTTGTTTCTTCTCTTCCTTTTGGAAGGTTGATATGTTCTTTTCATTTCGAAGGTATTTAAAAACCCCTAAGGGTCGAAAATTCTGGGCGCAAATATACAAAGAGTTTTTACTTTGACAAGGGCCTAAAAAGAATTTGTTTCGACTCTTTTTTATACTTTTGTTTGCTTCTGAAAATTACTTCACATCTTTAAAATTCGAACGCAATCATGTTCAATAAAAATATCAAACTGGTCATAGCCGCCCTGATTATAGCATATGCCGTCTACCAATTTATAGAAGGTTATATCGGCAACGGTATCTTTTTAATTTTGCTGTCCCTTATTTTCATCTTTCTTTATTTCCGCAATGAGATTATATTATTGGCATTTCTTAGAATGCGCAAACAAGATATGGAAGGAACGGAGCGATGGTTGTCCAAAATCAAAAATCCTGAAGGGGCCTTAGTAAAAAAACAGCAAGGGTACTACAACTATTTACATGGCATCATCTATTCACAAAAGAACTTAACACAGGCTGAAAAGTATTTTAGGAAAGCATTGCGGTTAGGACTTAATATGGGCTATGATGAAGCAATGGCAAAAATGAGCTTAGCCGGTATCGCCATGCAAAAAAACAGAAAGCAAGAAGCGACCAAACTATTGCAAGAAGCCAAGAAGTTGGATAAGAATGGTATGCTGACCGACCAACTCAAGATGATGCAACAGCAATTAAAGAAAGGTCCACAGCAGGTTCGAACGCGCTACAGATAATGCCTACTTAGCCTCACGATAATAGCCTTTATTGGGAATTTCAATAACATACTTCTTTCTAGAGGCATTGTTCAAATATGGTTCTCGCATCCACGGATTGTGGCGCTTCAAGATTTTATAGTTGATCTCGTATTCTTTGGCGAAGTCTGCCCAATCAGAAACCGCGGTATCGATTTCAACATTGAACGTAGGGACCTGGTTATACAAATCTTTCTGCTCCAGTTCAAAACCATATTGTTGGGGGTTCGACAATATCTCTTTTATCGCTAAAATTCGAAAGATGTATCTTCCTGTTTCTTGACCCAATAGCAGATCATAGTAATCATTGACCTTCTGGATTTTCAAATATTTTTGGATTCCTGCAGGACCGGCATTATAGGCGGCAGCAGTTAGCGTCCATGTTCCGAACTTATCTTTCCATTTGTTCAAATATTCACAGGCCACTTGGGTACTCTTTTGGATATGATAACGTTCGTCAACATTTGAGTTTACCTCCAGACCATACTCCTTTCCAGTGACTTTCATAATTTGCCAAAACCCGGTGGCGCCGGCAGGAGAGACCACATTTTGCAATCCACTTTCGGCAACGGCCAAGTATTTAAAATCATCGGGGATGTTGTTCTTTGCCAAAATAGGTTCAATAATGGGGAAGTATTTATTGGCCCGTTTCATTAATAGCAGGGCGTTCGATTGCCAATAGGTATTTACCAAAAATTCGCGATCAATACGCTCCATAATTTCGGGATCCTTTTGCGGCACTGCTTCCCCAGCAAAATTTAAGTTTTCCGGAATATTTATCGCACTGATTTGATAGCCATCACTCACATTTCTGTCGCTATCGCTCTGGTGTTGTTGCAAAACTTTATCATTTTGCGAAGGTTCTTCTTGAACGGCATAAATCAAACTTATAACCACACACACAAAACCGATAAGGGCTAAAACATTCTTCAGGACTTTCATAAAAACGAATTTGAGTACCAAGATACTATAATAGAACTCTGCTAGGATAAAATTAGTGCGGGAAGATGTTCATTGAACCAACGTGCTCGATGAATAATCATCGTGTGCGTGCCATTTTTTACGGGTATACAGTCTTTGATATTGGCAATTGGAAAAACCGCATCGTTTTCCCCATGAATATGAATTAGATTTTTGGGTGGGGTTACCTGCTGCCAATTTACAATGGCATCAATGGCCCAATCAAGATAGTATTTATCTCGAA
>CAYNUM010000294.1:0-4110 GCA_964400025.1 uncultured Croceivirga sp. | reverse complement strand
CCGGTAAAATCAGATGGCGATTTGGTACTTGACAAGCCGCTGTACGAAATGGGCATCACAGGTATTTTTACAAAAACCTTGGATGTTGCCCTGATTAAGGGTGACATTGACATTGCAGTGCATTCCATGAAAGATGTACCGACACAATTACCCAATGGTGTAGTTCAAACAGCCGTTTTGGAACGTGCAGAAAGCAGTGATCTTTTGGTTCACAAAGGCACGGATTTTCTCGAAAGTGAAGGAATAATTGCTACCGGAAGCCTTAGACGAAAAGCACAATGGCTTTACCGTTACCCCAATCATCAAGTAGTTGACCTACGTGGTAATGTGAATACTCGATTGATCAAGCTTATTGAAAATGATTGGAATGCCGCTATTTTTGCAAAGGCCGGTTTAGAACGTATTAAACTTTTACCCAAAGATGCCATTGAACTCGATTGGATGGTGCCCGCCCCTGCTCAGGGTGCCATGGTCGTTGTCACTTTAGAAACGAACAATGCGGCAATAGAAGCTTCTGAGCGCTTGAATAATGAAGAAAGTGCCCTCGCCACACAAATCGAACGTGAATTTTTAAGAACCCTTGAAGGAGGTTGTACTGCCCCAATTGGTGCTTTCGTCACGATAAAAGACCAAAAAGTATTTTTTAAAGGATGCCTTCATGCATTAGATGGCTCAACTAAGGTTGCTATAGAAAAAGAGCGTGATTTAAGCAAAGTCACTGGCTTCGGTAAAAGCTGTGCTTATGAAGTTCTTGAAAGTGGTGGTAAAGAATTGATGAAAATGATTAAAAATGAGCTCAACAATACTATCCACTAAACCACTGAGCCTATCACAAAAGTCATTGTTGCTGAATGCGGGCATGCAATTCGTGGAGTATAATGCTATCGATATTGAACCAGTTGATTTTGAACTTCCAAGCGAAGCGATAGATTACTTCATTTTTACCAGTCAAAATGGTGTACAATCGTTTCTGAAACATCTTCATCATAAAGAATCGTTTCTGAAACCTACCTTTTGCGTAGGCGAAAAAACGAAATCACTTTTGGAAGAAAACAAATTCAATGTGGCGAAAATGGCTCAAAATGCTATGGAATTGGGCAAAATCATCACTAAATCATACAAAAATGCCAGTTTTTTGCATTTTACGGGCAATTTAAGTCGAGAAGAACTTCCTAAACTTCTTAGCAAAAAGAATATTCGGTATAAGAGGGTAATAACTTACCATACCCTTTTAAAAAGGAAGAAATTTAATCAACAATTCGATGGTGTACTTTTTTTTAGCCCAAGTGGCGTAGATAGTTTTTTTGAGGAGAACACGTTGGACGGAACTGCCTTTTGTATTGGGCAGACTACAGCAAATACCGCAAAAAAATATACCGATAATTTTATTATAGCAAATCGTCCTACCATAGAGAACGTAATTGTTCAGGCGATCAAATATTTTGATTCCTCTCTCGATAACCTAGATTGCGGAAAGGACAAAACAGAAATTATATATGATTAAGAACGATTTATTCTTAAGAGCCCTTAAAGGTGAAAGTGTGGAGCGACCACCAGTTTGGATGATGCGGCAAGCAGGGCGCTATCTCCCGGAGTTTATGGAGTTGAAACACAAATACGATTTCTTTACCAGATGCCAGACCCCCGAACTGGCCTCAGAAATTACGGTTCAACCTATCAGACGTTATGGTATGGATGCCGCAATATTATTTAGCGATATCTTGGTCATACCCCAAGCGATGAACATTGAGGTAGAAATGAAGCCCAATTTTGGCCCTTATTTGCCCAATCCTACACGCACAGCAAAAGATTTAGAACATGTCATTGTTCCTGATATTCATGAAAGTTTAGGCTATGTAATAGAGGCCATCAAAATGACCAAGGAAAAGCTTAACGATGAGATTCCGCTCATCGGTTTCGCCGGATCACCGTGGACCATTCTTTGTTACTGCGTTCAAGGCCAAGGCAGTAAAAGTTTTGATTTGGCAAAAGGCCTTTGTTTTTCGGATCCTCAAACGGCACATTCGTTGCTTCAAAAAATTACGGATACCACTATTGCTTATCTTAAGGAAAAAGTCAAGGCAGGTTGTAATGTGGTACAATTGTTCGACTCTTGGGGCGGTATGCTCTCCCCGGCCGATTACCAAGAATTTTCAATGCAGTACCTACAACAAATTGTAGATGCCCTGAAAGATGAGGCACCAGTAATTTTATTTGGCAAAGGGTGTTGGTTCGCGTTAAATAATATGGCCAAATCAGGTGCGTCCGCCTTAGGGGTAGATTGGACCTGTTCACCCCAAAACGCCCGTTATCTCTCAGGAGGGCAGATTACGCTTCAAGGAAATTTTGACCCCTCTCGTTTACTTTCACCTCCCTCTGAAATCAAGAAAATGGTGAAAAAAATGATTGACGAATTCGGCAAAGACCGCTACATTGTCAACCTAGGGCATGGTATATTACCCAATATTCCATTGGAGAATGCCGGAGCATTTATTGAAGCGGTAAAAGAATATAAATCCTGATATAACTAAATGGAAATTACATTTGACAACTATAGCATTGCACCCATTAAAGAAAAAGATGCTTGGCGCATTTGTGATTTCGTCGTCGCTAATGAAAAGCGGCTTAAAGACTTTTTTCCATTGACCGTAAAGGCCAATTTAACTCCCACTCTAGCCGAACTTTTCACAAAGGAGAAAGAAAAACAGTTTGAAGGCAAGGATGAATATTTGTTTACAGTAAAAGAGAATACTAATCGCACCATAATCGGATTGGTTTTTATCAAGGAATTGCATAGAAAGGCGGGGCAGGGAGAACTGGTTTATTGCCTGAGTTATCAATATGAGGGTAGAGGGTTAATGAGTCAGATTGCTAGTTATATTATTCAATGGGCATTTGATATTGCTGAGCTTGAAACACTCCAAGCCATTATTCATGAATCCAACCTTGGTAGTAGAAAGGTGGTAAAAAAGAATCAATTTGAATACATCACAACCCTTCAAAAAGAACATCAGATGTCAGATGGTTCAATTGCCGATATGTTGCTCTATGAACTTCAAAAATCGAATTTCAATTTGAATCCATGAACCTTATCGGAACCTTAGCACGTCTAAACTTTGGGAAAATATGGGAGCTTCTGGGCCTTTCGTTGGGCCATATTACATTTCTTTGGCCAACCTATCGCGCAACCAGGGCCTGCATGTCAATTTCAACGAAACACTTCGGCAGAAAACACTATCAAAACGGTCAGGCGAACGCTTTTCGCCATGCCCTTTGGAATGTTCTTATTGCGAAGGCCTGTTTCAAAGGACCAAAAAACTTACAAAAATCCATTTCTTGGACCAAAAGAATAACCGACTGGCACGAAACCGCTTTTTTTAGTAAAACCTTGCCCATGAAAATGGATTATCACAATAATGCTATAGGCAGGTGGCTCTTTTCAGAGCATTGGAAATGGACTGAGGAGCAATTTATTGAACAATTACTAAAATTGACACATCACGCATTGATGCTCAATGAACACACGGACCTTAGCACAATTAAAAACCAATTGGTATATATAACAAATGACCATTAAGGAACGATTCTATAGCTATATCCAAGAACTACAAGACTCCATAACATCAAAACTGGAGGACGTTGATGGTTCAGCTACTTTTAAACAAGATATATGGAAACGGCCAGAAGGTGGTGGTGGTCGAACCCGTGTTATTGAAAATGGAGCAGTATTTGAAAAGGGTGGGGTTAACATTTCTGCTGTTCATGGAGAACTTCCGGCAAGCATGCAAAACTATTTTGGTGTAAAAGATGCTGACTTCTTTGCCTGTGGTCTTAGTTTAGTGATACATCCAAAAAATCCCTTTGTGCCAACGGTTCATGCGAATTGGCGGTATTTCGAAATGTATGATAAAGAAGGCCATATTGTCGATCAATGGTTTGGGGGCGGTCAGGACTTGACGCCCTACTATCTTTTTGAAGAAGATGCCGCTCACTTTCATACGCTCTGTAAAAAGGCCTGTGATGCCCATCAACCCGATTTTTATTCGCAATACAAAAAAAGATGTGACGAGTATTTTTGGAATACTCACAGAAATGAGGCCAGAGGATTGG
>CAYNUM010000293.1:0-4135 GCA_964400025.1 uncultured Croceivirga sp. | reverse complement strand
AAGGCGACCAATATTGGATTGTTTTTGGCCATGTTTCTAAGAAATATTCTTCCCATTCGGGTATGGCGTCCATTCTAATTTTTAGTAGTGTTGAACCTTCCAAAACGTCGATGGTGTATTCTTCGAGCGCACCTGAAAAAGGGTCGACCTTTGGCCCATTCATGATCTCCTCGCCCTTTTCAAGTAGTCCTAAATGCTGAATGCTCACGAATTTATTTCGTTGGTTTTTTCTGATTTTACTTATCATTCCACAAACTTCTCCGTTTTCGTCATCACTTAAGAAGATCATTTTTGAACCTTCTTGCCAGCTTCCTTGGTAACGTGAGGTTGGGCTAAAGGCAGCTGTCCAAAGTTCGAAAGTATCATTCTCCAGCATGGTTTTGTAAACTAAGGTGGCGGGGGCATCAATCGTCGTTTGGAAATACAGCGTTTTCATCTTGGTTTTATCTTGTGTTCCTTGAATTTATTCCTTTTCTGCATAATGCGATTATTTCAGCAATTCGTTTTTTTCGAGTGTCGTCACGTTTCGCTTCATTCAACCAATAGAGATAGCTTTTACGTTGACCCGGTGTAAATCCTTGGTAATTCGCAAATGCCCGCTTATTTCGGTTAAAGGCCTTTTGTAGATCATCTGGAATTACACCGTTTTCGACATCGTCAAGCGCTGACCATGAACCATTTTCTTTGGCAATTTCAATTGCTCTATACCCACTGGCATGAATTAAACCATTTACTTCCAATTCCTTAAGATGGTTTTTGTTGACCTTGCTCCAAACACTTTTAGGCTTTCGAGGGCAGAAGTATTGTCGCCTTTTGCCATCTCCAAGGCTTTTGACCGTGCTATCTATCCAGCCATAACAGAGAGCGACACGAACAGCTTCCTCCCACCGCATACTAGGCATTTTATGATCAACCTTGTAAAAAATCAAATATATTCCACTGGAAGTGTTGTGGTTTTCTTCCAGCCAGTTACGCCACCCAGTATCATCTCTAAAGTATATTTCCTCAAAATCTGCCATTAGATTAATTAAAGGGGTTCTGCCAAAATCGCCAACATAGTCTTTATGCCCTCTCGGTAATTGCCTAATCGTAAGTTTTCATTTGGACTATGTTGGTTGTTATCTCTATTGACCGTAGGTACTGTCACAGCGGGAATGTCTAGGGTCGTAACAAACGGTGAAATTGGAATAGAGCCACCACTCATCCTAATGCGAATAGGGTCTTCACCAAAGGCATTGTTGAGGGCCCTGGTTAACCAAAGACCAACCTCGGAGTCAAAATCAGTTCGGAACGATTGATACGAGATTTCATGGGTAAATGTGGCGATTTTAGGATATTTCAAGCGCTCTCCTTTGGTGGGCACCCTATCAACAACATAAAAGCCTTGGTCTTCGACATGGTTTCTAATGAGTTCAATAAGACGATTTGGGTCTGATTCCAAAACCAATCGTACGTCAATTTCAGCCCTGGCCCAGCTGGGAATAATGGTACGGACCTTTTCATCGATCCAGCCCGATTGCATACCCCGAATATTTAATGATGGATACTGAATGGACGCTTGATAGTAATTGGCCACCTTGTCTGATTCTGCAATCTGTAATCGGTATCTAATCAATTCTTCATTATCAGGAACAGATTCCAAGATTTTCTCGGTTTCGGGAGTAATTGAAATACCATCATAGAATCCGGGAATTACAACTCTTCCTTGGTCATCTTTCATTGATGCCAACAATTTGGATAACCGCAGCGCAGGGTTTGGGGCATAATTACCGAAATGCCCACTGTGTTGCGGAACAACTGGGCCATATGTGGTCAATTGTACCGTTGCGATACCACGAGCACCAAAGGTTAAGGTAGGTCTATTGGTAATATGCCTAGGTCCATCGAAAATGATGAGCATGTCAGCCTTTAATAGGTCGGCATTATCGATAACAGCTTGTGGTAATCGTGGTGAGCCCAATTCCTCTTCAAAATCCATAATGATTTTGATGTTGTAATTTGGATTTATATCCAACTTTTTTGCAGCATCCAAAGCGGCCAAAAACATGGCAACAGGGCCCTTGGCATCACTGGCAGACCTGGCAAAAACCCGCCAATCGTCTTGATAGTTTGCAATGGAATCCCATGGAAGTGGTTCCCATCCCACATCACTGCTCGGTTTTTTAAGGGTAGGGGTGTATGGGGTTTCTTGATTCCATCGTGTGGAGTCCACGGGCTGTCCATCAACTTGTAAGTAGACCAGAACTGTTTTTTCGGCGTTCGGGTGTTTACGTTCCCCCAAAAGCAATGGCACCGTTGCCGTTTCAATACGGGTAGTTTTGAAGTTACGTAATGAAAAGGCACTTTCACACCATTTTACATTTTTCTCAATGTCTTCAGGATAAAAAGCATCATTCGGAATGCTCAATAGCTCCCTTAAGATGGGGAATGAAGACGTTGCATATTCTTTTGCGACCTCATTCAATTGGGTTTCGCTCAATTGTTGTCCAGATAAAGTGCAGCAGATTACTGATGAGAGAACTAAAAGGAAAGCTTTTGGTTTAATAATGAAAGGCATCATGAAAATAGAATAGTTTCCATTAAATGTAACAAACCTCTGGCTTTTAGGCTAATCTAGGTGAATTCCTATTTAGCCCATTCCTAGAATTCTAAAATCAGTCTCTGTTGATTCGGTAAGTTATTCTTCTGTTCGTAATTATGGTAACTGGGCAGGCGGATCTATTTCCAGAATCTGTTACGGCCGAAACTTGGGCTTGTCCCGATGAACCTGCAGAAACAGGAACACCATTACTATCAACAGCTCCCGTCAATGCGCCAGTTCCGTCAATATCCGCAGTCGTAAAGCTTCCACCTGCTTCCAATGCGTCAAAACAACCATCACCATCTGAATCCAAATCCAAATAGTCAAAAACGGTATCGTTATCAGTATCCGGAGCGTTTATTTCAGGAATAAAGAAGCTGCAAGACTTAAAAAAGAACCAGGAATCATATTGATTATCCCCTCTATCTGCTATACCAATTTTTATGGTGTTGTTTCCTGCGGTCAAATTGGCGGAGAAATCGATTATGGTGGTAAAACCATCCGGCTCAAAAGCAATTGTAGGTGAGGTCGTGGGGTTATTGATATATTGTCCTGAATTGGTGTTGTTGTTAATGTTGTTGATGCTCACATCACTTCCATTCTGTGCCAGAGCCACGTTTACACCGTTGACCAACACCAATGCTCCATCGTTAACCCCAGAATTCACATATTCCAAATATTCCTCTGAAGCAAAAATAAACTGCCCTGAAATTTGTTGTGGACTTGATAAGTTAACGGTGAACTCTAAAGATGCTACATCAAATTCTCCAGTGCCATCGTCAAAGTCATTGTCTGAATTTGCATTTGCTCCGCCCCCTGCATCTGAGAATGCATTGCTTTCGACTAAGTTTGACAAAAAGCCTGTACTAAAAACGATACCTGTTGAAAAATCACTTACAGCACCGCTTGAGATTTGATCAAGGTCGTTGAAAGATCCGATTTGGGAGCTACTTAGAGCATTACCACCTCCACTCATTGAGACATTGGTTACCTGAGAAGAGATATCTTTTCCAAACAGTATTTCGATTAAACTGATTGCACTGCTGTTGTTGTAGGCGATCATGTTGTAGGAACTGTCAGGATCGTCATAAGCCAGGCCACAGTTTTGATTCTCGGTGAAGGTTAGTCCTTCGTCATCATCAAGAATTCCATCGTTGTCATCATCCAAATCACAGCCATCTGGAACTCCATCGGAATCGTTGTCAGCATTGTCATCGAACCCATTACAAATATCACTTGAATCAGGTACTCCGTCACCATCAGTATCATTGTTTGATATAGTTCCTGAGTAAGCAATTTGTGTTGTATTTGCTGTTGTCCTGCAATTGTAGCGGTTGACCCGAACCCTTACTTGGCCAGTATATGTGGCTACAAAGCTTAACCGCGACCGCAAACCACAAAAGTCATCATTATATGCAATAAAGGTGCCGGTTGTACTATGAACGGTAAGTTGGGTGTCCCATGAAGCAAGACCACAGGTGCTTACGGTATACGTTTCCCCATTGATAATATTCATCGTAAAATAGCTCCCTGCTTGAATATTGGGAGTGTTTT
>CAYNUM010000292.1:0-4146 GCA_964400025.1 uncultured Croceivirga sp. | reverse complement strand
ATAAGAATTAAAAACAAAAATTTAAATCAGATGAAAAAGTATATTTTAATTGTATTAATGGCCGTGACCCCATTGGCTGGTTTTTCACAATCCTTATTTGATAAATATGAGGACTTGGACGATGTGACCTCGGTTGTCGTTTCAAAAAAGGCATTCGAATTATTGGCCAAAATGGATATTGATATTGATGACCCAGATGCCCAAGATGCCATGGATATCATGACCAATGTTACCAGTCTTAAGGTTTTTACCACAGACAACAAATCAATTGGCGCCGATATGAAAGCATCGGTGACCAAGTACCTGAAATCTTCATCATTGACTGAATTAATGCGTGTCAAGGATAAAGACGCCAATGTGAAATTTTACATTAAGGAAGGAAAAGATAGTGACCATGTGAGTGAATTGCTCATGTTCGTTACAGGTATAAAAGATGTTGAGGCCAACGGTAGAAATTTTGAAACCGTATTATTGTCTTTGACCGGCAATATTGACCTGAATAAAATCAGTTCGTTGACCAATAAAATGAACTTGCCCAAAGAATTGAATAAGGCAGGCGATAAAGGATAAATTAAAGACAGATAAAGGGTTGAAAACAAATTCTTTCAACCCTTTATCTTTTTTAACATCAATCATATAAAAATGAAAAGAAATATAAAACTCCTGATTATTGCCGTTTGCTTCTTGCCCGCTTTTGCAATAGGGCAATCGGTTTTCGATAAATTTGAAGACTCTGACAAGATTGGCTCGGTAAGTATTAATAAGGGTATGTTGGGTATTGTTGCCAATATGTCGGCAGACAAGGCAGATAGGGACACCCAAGATTTTATCGACCTTGCCAAGAGTGTCAATTCCATTAAAGTGTTTGTTTCTGAGGATGCAAGTACCTCCCAAGAAATGGCTTCCACTGCAAAAAAATATGTAAAGGCCTCAAAGTTGGAAAGTCTTATGAAGGTCAAAGAAGATGATACGCAGGTAGATTTTTATGTGAGGGAAGGAAAGAACGACGATTATGTCAGCGAAATGGTCATGTTGGTGACTGGAATGGATAAAAAATCGAATGATTCAAATTTCGAAACAGTTTTGGTGACTATGACCGGTGATATTGACCTCACCAAAATAGGCGCCTTGGTAAATAAAATGAATCTTCCTAAAGACCTGAAAAAAGCAGGAAAAAATTGATTCTAAAATCTGTAACGATTAGAGGATTTTAAGTACAAATAATCTATATCAATCAAAACAAACATCATGAAAATTATCCTTAAATCAATTGCGGTGGTGGCGACAGTACTTTTGTCTTCATGTGCTTCGCAGCAGAGCTTACAGGAATACTATGTTGACAATCAAGAAAACCCCAACTTTATCTCGTTGGACATCCCTGCGAGTATTCTTAAAATGGAGGAAGTAGACCTCACCGAAAATCAAAAGGAGGCAGTAGAGTCTTTAAGAAAATTCAATCTTTTGGCTTTTCGGAAAACGAGCGAGAATGTGGAGGAATACAAGTCAGAGAAAGCTAAGGTGAAGCAAATTTTGAAAGACGAAGAGTTCGTAGAATTAATGAAAATTAATTCTTCTTACGGTAAAGGTGTTATCAAATATTTGGGAGATGACGATGCCATTGATGAAGTAATCATATATGGTGACAGTAAAGACCAAGGATTCGCTTTGGTACGTGTTCTGGGTAAGAACATGAACCCAGCGCATATCATGCAGATAATGCAAGCCATTCAAAAGTCTGATTACGACGGAGAAGGTCTGGGTGAAATCGGTAAATTTCTTAAGGGATAGATTTCTGGAAAACAATAATTTAAGCCGGCCTTAGGGTCGGCTTTTTTATTGCCAAATTTCTTTTTTATCAATTGAAATAGTGACTTCCTTTATATATTAGTGTCACAATCGTTAAAGAACACTAATTAAATCTATTAAATACATGGAAGACGCACAAGTTTGGATTGATAAAGGCATTGAGTTTATAACGGAGTATGGTCCGAAAGTTTTGGGGGCTATTGTAATATACATTATAGGTTCTTGGGTAATCAAGAAGATTATGGGAGCCTTGCGAAAGGTAATGTCCAAGAGCAAATATGATGAATCACTTCAGCGATTTTTATTGAATCTTGTTTCCTGGGCACTTAAAATCTTATTGATCCTTGTAGTAATCGGGAAATTGGGCGTGGAAACCACCAGTTTTGCTGCAATTATTGCTGCCGCTGGTTTGGCTGTTGGTTTGGCTTTGCAGGGTTCACTTTCCAATTTTGCCGGGGGTGTTTTAATCATGATTTTTAAACCATATCGAATAGGTGATTTGATTGAGGCCCAAGGAGAACTTGGTGTAGTTAAAGAGATTGAGATTTTCACTACAAAGATGGTTTCCCCTGAAAATAAATTGATAATTGTTCCGAATGGGGCGATGGCCAATGGTAATATAGTAAACTATACAGCCGAAGGTAAAATTCGGGTTGATACTGTGATTGGGGTGGCTTATGAAGAGGATATTAAACAGGTGAAAGAGGTATTACTTGAGGTATTGACTTCGAATCCTAAGGTGTTGAAAGACCCAGCCCCGTCAGTAAACGTGCTGGAGTTGGCAGATAGCTCGGTTAATTTCGCGGTACGCCCATTCTGCAAGCCAGAGGATTATTGGGATGTTTACTTTGCTACCTATGAAGGATGTAAACTGGCGCTTGATGAGGCTGGAATCGAAATTCCTTACCCACACGAAGTGGAAGTTATCAAGCAAGCCAAGTAAGAGAAATAAAAAATGTTCTACTAGACCCCGGTATAATTTGCCGGGGTTATTTTTTTGAGCTCTGTTTTGATTTGGTCGGAAACCTCAAGGGTATCAATGAAATCGGCTATTGTTTTTTGGGTGATTTTTTCATTGGTTCTAGTAAGTCCCTTAAGCGCTTCATATGGATTCGGATACCCCTCTCGACGTAAAATTGTTTGAATGGCTTCGGCAACAACGGCCCAGTTATTCTCCAAATCAGCTTCGAACTTTTCTCTATTCAACACTAGTTTGCCAAGCCCTTTTAAAGTGGACTGAAAAGCGATTAGGGTATGTGCAAAGGGTACACCCACATTTCGAAGAACGGTACTATCCGTCAAATCACGCTGTAGACGTGAAACGGGTAACTTTGCTGATAAATGCTCAAAGATAGCGTTGGCAATACCCAGATTCCCTTCTGAATTTTCGAAGTCTATAGGATTTACTTTATGTGGCATCGCAGATGAACCTACCTCTCCTTTTTTAATAGTTTGCTTAAAATAGTCCATAGCGATATAGGTCCAGATATCACGATTTAAGTCGATGTATATGGTGTTGATTCGTTTTAGACAATCAAAAAGGGCCGCCATATGGTCGTAATGCTCAATCTGCGTGGTTGGGAAAGAATGGTGAAGGCCAAGCTTCTCCTGCACGAAAGCTGCTCCAAAGGCCTTCCAGTCGATGTCAGGGTAAGCCACTTTGTGCGCATTATAATTTCCAGTGGCACCACCAAACTTTGCTGCAGATGGAATATTGTTTAGTAAATCAAATTGCTGTTTTAAGCGTTCTACAAAAACTTGAATTTCTTTGCCCAATCGGGTAGGTGAGGCAGGCTGGCCGTGCGTTCTCGCCAGCATGGGTACGTCGGTCCATGATTCTGACAAGCTTTTCAATTTCTCGAAGAGCTCGAAATAAAGGGGCACATACACCTCGTTCATTGCCTCCTTAATGGAGAGTGGAATCGCCGTATTATTGATATCCTGAGATGTCAGTCCAAAATGGATAAACTCTTTAAAGGCCTTAAGTCCCAAGGCATCAAACTTTTGCTTAATAAAATACTCTACTGCCTTGACGTCATGATTGGTGGTTTGCTCTATGGTTTTAATGCTTTTGGCGTCGTCAGCAGAAAGGTCCTTGTAAATAGTTTGAAGCAAAGGGAATTTTTCGGAATCAAAGCTTTCAAGTTGTGGAAGCGGAAGCTCACAAAGGGCAATGAAATATTCAATCTCTACCTGAACCCGATATTTGATTAAGGCTTCCTCCGAAAAAAAGGGAGACAACGACTGAGTTTTATTACGATAACGACCGTCAACGGGAGAAATGGCATTCAATGGCGAAAGTGGCATGGATATAATTTTGAAAGCTTCAAAGATAACTTA
>CAYNUM010000291.1:0-4158 GCA_964400025.1 uncultured Croceivirga sp. | reverse complement strand
GGCATTGGAACGTGCAAAGGTTGCTTTGGAAGATGCCGAAAATGTAAAAGACAACTGGTGGAACAACCTCTGGGGAAGAAAGTCTAAAATAAAGAAACGCCAAACTGAGCTTGAAGCAGCTCAGAAAACTAGGGATGGGGCCGATTTGATTGCGAAGCAAATGTTTCAAGAGCGAATCGAATCTGCCGATGTACAAACCTTGTTGAATGAGCTTTCTTATAAAAGTCAAGCTGCAGTAGGTCGTTTAAAAACCCGTGAAAGTGAAATCAAAGAAGTAGAGGATAAACTTCAAGTTGCCATTGTTGAGGCCAGTAAGAACCATACTAAGGCTCTAGAAAAGAAAAAGGAGACTGAAGAGAAACTTGAAGAGCAATATGCTTTATTAAAACAAGCGAGACAAGCACTTGAGGAAATTGCCGACAAACAATCTTCAGCGTATTCTGAGGCCATTGGCAAGGTAACGGTGATTGAACAAAAGGTCGAGGAACTCGAAGGTTTGAAAAATGCCTACACCACTTTGGCAGCCAGTAAGGATAGCTTTGTGCACAAGCATAATTTGACAATTAAAGTATTGACCTCTTTACGTAGTAACCTGCAAACACATCGCGCGAAACTGAAGAGTGATACCGACGAGCGTTTGAAATATTATGATGGTTATGTTGTCGCCCTGAAAGCGCGAACCGACCAAGAATTTGCTGCTATTTTAGAACATTTGGGTGTTAAAACTGATGAGCATATTGGTCAGACGTTGGCCGCCATGCATTCTGCGAGCGCTAAAGCCCGTCAGGAGATGATGGATAATATTCCGGTTCATGAAAAAGTCATGCAGGGTGTATACTCAAGCTATGCCGAAGCCCTGCAGGAAATACGTGAAAAAGATTCTGATATTCAGAAGGACTTTGCCAATCGATATGGCATCGATATGAAAGAAATATTTGAGGAATATTATGCGTCTGATGGTGATGCTCCTGCCGCAGAGGGCGATGATGATACTCCGGCACCTGCTCCACCCGCAGAAGATGACCTTTTGAGCTAAAGCCTTACCAACCTTTCCACTAAGAAAGGAGTAAGACAATGAAGCGAAGTCTAGAATTAACTTTAATCATTTAATACGCTTTAAGACTCCCAAAAAATTTGGAGTTATATGGGCGCCCTTTGATATGACCCTTAACCAAATTGTTACACCATTGGATAGTGCCGTTCTTGAAACCAAGGAGCAGTACAAGGTCTATTTCAAGATTGTTAAGCACGCCCTAAAAGAATTGGTCTCCAGCATCGAGAAGGAAAATATCTGTACCGATGCTGAAGCCACATTCGTAAAACAATATGGTAACCTGTTGACCTATTCTTTAGAGGCCTTTCGAATCAAATACCTGTTCGATGATGACGAAAAAATGCGCATTGATCTGACCGAGTCGGGTTTTCCAAGCTATTTGGAGTTTCGGTATTTGTACAACGATCTTGAGTTGCGCCATGAGCACGTCAGTAACCTGCCAAAGGTCGAAGAAATCAAATCGGAATTCCTGGAAACTCTTATGAAATACAAACAGCCGATTAACGATGATAAACTTCATAAAGCTGCATCGGTTATTTATTACACCTCAGTCGAGAAGCAATTCATATACAAGCGGTTTGTACAGGGCAAGATACTTCCGGTTATAGGCCTGGGTGCGGAGTATATGGTGAGCTGGTCTTTTTATGATGTGACCTACAACCGACCCTTTATCTGTTTTATGTACTTCAACCTTCACAAACAAAAGATTGAGGAAGTAAAACAAGAGTTGTATTCGGTTTTGGAAGAAACGGCCGATCGTGATATGGATATTGATATGATGGCCTATGCCATTGATAAAAAGTTGCCCAATGTACATCCGAAACGAATCAAAAAATTGGATTTAGGTCCGCTTCACAGTGTTTTTGCCAAAGACGAATTGGATATTACCCACGTCATATTGAAAGCTATTGTAGAAAAGACATTTGACCTTTCGGCCTATGCGATTTCACTTCGAATCGATGAGGCCATCTCGACCTCGGAATTTACTGAAGGTAGTTTCTTTAATAAGCAACTACTGCAGGTTTGGGAAAAATCCAAACGAAAGAAATATTTGTTTTCCCCCCATCGGGTCATGCAATCTTTATATGATGAACTACCCGAAACTATAAACACATTAACCGGAAATCCTATTGAGATTTCCAACCTAAAATTGGATTAATACCAATGGAGCACAACAGCACATTTCCCATAAAAAATTCAGAACTCGATACCCTTCGCGACGAGGCTACTTCATATTTACGAGGTATACAATGGGAGCAGGGGGGTAAAGCTAGAAGTCGTAACAAAGACAAAAAAGATGACTCTATTCTGCTGTACCTTTCAAAAGCAACTGGCAACGCTGCAAATGAGGTGATTTCAGTATCCAAATCTATTTTGGCGCTGAAAAAAAGGCTATTGCCTAACTCTGTAGCGATACCCATACACCTAAATCGGGCATTATATGCCTTACAAGAAGGGTTGACCATGGGCATTTGGTTAAAGGATAGTTACTCAGACGCTTCGGGCTTATCAACTTTGAACGAACGAAAATCAAGTTTGGATGTTTCACAACGTCGCGAATATGATTCCAAACAACAGACTGCAACAGCTTTTATGTTGCATGGCATTGCTTGTCGGGTGCTCTTCGATTTAAAGCCTGTGGCCGCTGATGATTTGAGTGTAATGAAGAATAAGTTTGCGGGTATTCCGGAGCTTTCTGTGCTTTCTCCACTCAAGGGGGTATCATGCATGCTGTTCTATTATGATAAGTATTTAAACCATCCTGAAATCATTACTTCTGATGAAGAGGTCACCAATTTTTCGGTGGTTTTCTTTGAAGCCCTGATATCGGAAGTACAACAACGGCTATCAACTTTCGAGTACACGGAAACGATTACCGATCGCAGCTACAAACTGGAAAAAAGCGAATTTGCAATTTCGGGTTGGGACAATGTTTTTGAAGGTACTGCTGTCAGCGTCGAGTTCAATAAAATTCAATTTGAAGAAATTGTCGGTAACCGCGATGCCAAACATTTTGCACGAAGGTTGACCGAACGTATGATGAGCTATGATTTTGAGGCCAAAAAGAATCCTTTTCAAGAATTGGGTGGTTTTATGCCCGTATTTATGGGTTATGGTATCCCGGGAACTGGAAAAAGTATGCTCATTGCCGCCATCGCCACAAAATTGAAGGAACAATGTGATGCACTGGAAATTCCCTTTCTTTTCCATCCTATGCCCGACACCTTGATTTCCACATTTCAAGGGGGTTCGGCTGAAAAAATGGTGCAATGGATGAAGCCTTTGCAAGACCCCACAAAATTGATTTTTGCACCCATTGATGATGCTGAAAACAACCTGCAAGAACGTACGGCACAGGGGGTTTCTGCTGGTGTCAAAGAAGTTATCGGTGTTTTTCTGAGGTATACTGAAGGTGCCTATGCCATCAATTACGGTAATAGTTCAATAGGTCTGTTTACCAATTTACCAGAGATGCTGGATAAGGCGGTAATCTCAAGGGTTCAGGGCCGGTTTAAGATTGATGGTGCACGTACTATTCCCGATTTTATTGACCAAGATTATATCTGGTGGCGAAAGTTTGAAAAAACCATGCCTGATTTCGTCAATATGAAGAACCCATCAGACTATGCCTTTTTAAGTGAACAAGGCTTGGCAAAGAATCTTAGTGAAATTTTGAATCAATCTGACAAACCTACCGAGGCCAAGGTTTTGGAAATTTATGAAGAAGTAGCCGCCAAACACAAAACGAATGAGCACCTTTTCTTTGCAGAATTGTATAAACGCATTCAAAAATCATTTCCGTTTTTCTCTTCAAGGGATATTCGAAATATTCAAAGTGCAATTTCATTGCGCTTGACCGATTTTGATTTGCCTGAAGATTGGTTTGATAACCCAGAACTGTATTTTAAAAAGGATTATGACACCAAGTTTGAGATGCTTAAGGAACTGATGAAGGCCAATATGAAAGGACTCGATTTTTCAGACATTCGAAGACAAGAAACCGTTCGGTATTTAGACAATGTGGCCACTATAGCCGATACCGATTTCAAACGCAAGGTCGATGCTAGGGTACACGACCTGAATGTTAGTTTGGAAGCGAATAA
>CAYNUM010000290.1:0-4168 GCA_964400025.1 uncultured Croceivirga sp. | reverse complement strand
GCTAAATCTAAATATGACTTGAAGATTGCAGAAATCAATATTGTACAATTAATGGGCACCTTACTTTGATTGGTCTTTAGTAATCCTTGACCATCAAAATCTGGTGCATAGCTCACACAAATTCTGAAAGATTGACGTAATCTCCTGAATCGTTATCGTTTGACCCAAATACACCATTTTTTGAGCTTTTTTTACTCAGTTGACTATGCCTTGTTTCCTAACTTAGAAGCATAATGATTTTACGTCATCAACATTTTGATCTTTTAGGAAAAAGTATTTTGGAGCGAGTTGTTTTTCAACCGCCCTTTCTTTTTAAAAGTGATATGCAAAATGAATCTTGCCTTTTTTACAATATAAAGGGAGACAGCAAAATATATAGCACACTCAATAGTACACAGTTGAATGAGAATGAATGTG
The DNA here is from genome assembly GCA_964400025.1 of uncultured Croceivirga sp. Lineage (GTDB taxonomy): Bacteria > Bacteroidota > Bacteroidia > Flavobacteriales > Flavobacteriaceae > Croceivirga. The sequence continues at coordinate 3,751 of CAYNUM010000290.1, read as the reverse complement.
CTATTTTAAAATGTGGCAGGTATTTCACCAATCAAACCGCAAGTAAAAGTGAGATGCCTTCAGATGTTGTAGCAGTTCACTTTTATCCTGAGGTGATAAAACTAGCTTTTGAGAAAGGCATCCCGAATTATTTCGTGAATACGAAAACTCAAAAACCAACTTCCGCAATAAATAAGATTACGGTCGATAGAATACTTCAAAATTATATTCAAAGTTTACTCCTACTCTTTGAAAATCCTACAATAGTTACAGATGAGCTAATAGCCCACAAGGTTAAGGAAGTACTATTGATTTTAATTAATACAAATTCAGAAGAGTCCGAAAAGATAAAAACCATTATTTCTGATATATTCAATCCGAGTCAAGCTTCATTTAAAGATGTTGTCAATGCCCATTGTTATGATAATCTGACTACCGAGCAATTGGCCTATCTATGTAATATGAGCCTATCTACTTTTAAACGGCGTTTTCTTGAATTGTACCAGCAAAATCCAGGAACATATATCAGAAACAAGAAACTTGATAGAGCTGCTCATCTATTGAAAACCTCAACTGAATCTATTGCATCAATTTGCTACGATACCGGATTTACAGACACATCAAACTTTACCAAAATTTTCACGGCTAGATTTAAAAATACCCCTTCAGCCTACCGAAAGAAGGGTTCCTAAAAGGTTCATCGACTAAAATCAATACGAACCATAAGTACCATTTATTGGACTGAATCCCCAAGAGATTACTCAAGATTCAAGCGAATTTTGAGTAAAAATCGAAAATCATGGAACTCATTCAAGAAATTCTAATTAATAAACCCATTGCAGAATGTTGGGAGGTTCTCGGAAATCAATATACCGAAATCTATAAATGGGCATCGCCCGTGAACCATGCCGAAGGCGATGGTAAGACAGGCCCTAATGGCGTAAGTTGTGACATACGCGGTTGCAATGTTGAGGGTATGGGCGATATTACAGAAAAATTGACCGCTTTTGATCCCAACAATTATTATCTGTCCTATGAAATCATTTCAGGACTTCCCAGTATGATGAAATCTGGAAGAAACAGTTGAAAACTAACCGCTGTCAATAGCTCTCAAACCAAACTAAACATGAAAGGCGCTATCGAACCAAAAGGATTCATGGGAAATTTAATGAGACCTATGATCAAAATGCAATTTGATAGAATGACCAAAAATCTTATGGAAGAATTCAAACATTATGTGGAAACCGGTCGTCCTCACGCACGTAAAGTAAAGGCTGCCCAAAAATTTGCCGCTTAAAGAACTTATTAAAATATCTTAGAAATGAAAGAAATTCTAAAACTAGTACCTGTCGTATTCGCACTACTATTTACAAGTAGTACCATGGCACAGAAAAAGGAAAAACGAACTCAGAGCTTTGTAGTTACAAGCACTATCAATGCGCCTGCTGATAAGGTCTGGGCGGTAGTTGGCGAGGATTATGGCGGAATAGCATATTCGCATCCGAAAATTGTTAGTTCTGATTACATCAATGGTTCACTAAAAGGCGGTGAAGGTGCCGAACGCGTATGTAACTTTAACGAAAAAGGCACAAGATTCTTGAAGGAAAAACAATTGAATTATGACCCTGACAGCTACACCTTCAGAAATCAGGTGTTCCAAGCCGGAAAGTTTCCGGTAAATCCTGAATTAACGTATGCCATTTACAAAGTGGAGCCCATCGATGACAACACATCAAAACTGGTGTTCAATATGACATATAGAACCAAACCAGCTTTTATGGGAGGTATGATGAAAGGTTCTTTTAAACGATTGATTGCAGATTATGGTATCGCAATTGAACATCATATTAAGACTGGTGAAAAAGTCACGAAAGAAAATTTCAAAAAGATTAAAAGGGAATATAAAAAGCAAACACGCTAAAATGGCTAAGCCTTCAAGGGTATTGCATCCTTGAAGGTTTTTATTCAGATTTTGAGGATGATTGGTTCTCGCTGTGTTTACGTTCCAATTCGGCCTGAAATTCTTCCATTACCGGCTTTACGGTGCTTTCAGGGAGGTCGGCTATTTTAATGTACATCAATCCGTCAACCGAGTTGTTGAACAACGGATCTACATTAAAGGCCACTACTTTGGCATTTTGCTTAATGTACTTTTTAATCAAAACGGGCAGGCGCAGACTTCCTGGTTCTACCTCATCAATCAAACGATCAAATTTATTTAAATCTGCTTCGGTCTCATCAAAGACAAATTCTTTGTCGGCATCCTTTAGTTTTACCTTGAACTCTTTTTTAGGTCGAATATATTGTGCCACATAAGGATCCCAATAATGAGATTTCATAAACTCAATCATCAATGATTTGGAAAAATTCGAGAACTGATTGCTGATGCTCACGCCGCCAATGAGGTATTTATGTTCAGGGTGTCTTAAAGTGGTGTGCACGATTCCCTTCCAAAGTAAGAATAAGGGCATGGGTTTTTGCTGATATTCCTTAACAATGTAGGCGCGACCCATTTCAATGGATTCTGACATCATGCCATGCAATTCTGGTTCAAAGCCAAAAAGGTCTTGAAGATAAAATCCGTCAATACCATAACTTTTGAAGATTTCAGACCCCAAACCCATTCGATAAGCACCCACCAAAGCTTTTTCGTTGTCATCCCATAGAAAAAGATGATGGTAATAGGAATCAAACTCGTCTAAATCAATGGCGTTGTTGGTGCCCTCCCCTATTTCGCGAAAGGTCACTTCGCGTTGGCGTCCAATTTCCTTTAAGAGAAATGGCATATCCTGTTCTTGTGCCAAATAGACCTCATAGTTCTTGCTCTGCAAAAGGCGCATTCCTTTTTCACGAAGGATTTCAATCTCTCCTTGGAGTACCTCGGGTCGGATGGCAGAAACAATTTTCTTAGTGGGCTTGGGAATTTTAAGCGTTGTGGGCACTTTATCAATAAGCCGTTCTTTTTCAAAAGCGTTGGCTAAAAAATAAGTCTTCTTGCGAAGCAATTCGGTAAATGCCTCTAACGTCTTTTCTTCTTTTTGAACAGCGACTGAAATGGGTTGCCCAATGCGTACCTTAATGGGTCGACGGCTCTGCGTGGTGAGTTCTGAAGGTAATTTGGCGGTTCTAAAAACGTCATTGATTTTTGATAACCTATAAAACAATCGGCTATTTCTTGCGTGAAAATAAATGGGTACAACAGGCACTTCTGCCTTTCGTATCAACTTAAGTGCCGCCTCTTCCCAAGGTTTATCTACAACTAATTTCCCGTCCCGGTAAGTGGACACTTCACCAGCAGGGAATATACCCAAAGGGTGACCATCTCTTAAATGTTGTAAAGCCGCCTTGAAACCTGCAACACTACTTTTGGCATCCTTATGATTCTCAAAAGGATTGACCGGCATGATGAAAGGTTTTAACGGTGCAATTCGATGCAGTAAAAAATTGGCGATAATCTTAAAATCAGACCGTTGTTCAAGCATTAACTTTAGCAGTAGTACACCGTCGATACCCCCTAGGGGATGATTGGATATGGTAATAAAAGGCCCACTTTTTGGCAGTCTTTTCAGCTCTTCTTTAACCAATTCAAAATCAATTTCGTAATGCTCTAAAATTGCATCACAAAACTCTGGTCCTTCTAAATCAGCATGAGAATTATAGAAACGGTTCAGATTTGAAATCCTAGTAATCTGCATAAGCATCCAACCGGCGAACGTGCCGAACACCCCATATTTATCCAAGTGGATGACCTTGGCAACCTCTTTCGCAGAAA
>CAYNUM010000289.1:0-4176 GCA_964400025.1 uncultured Croceivirga sp. | reverse complement strand
ATATGTACGCAATTGTAGAGATGGCAGGGCAGCAATTCAAAGTTGCAAAAGACCAGAAAGTGTACGTTCACCGTTTACAGACTGAAGAGGGTAAGAAAGTTACCTTTGATAAGGTTCTCCTATTGGACGATAACGGTAGCGTTACTGTTGGCGCCCCAGTCATAGATGGTGCAGCCGTAGAGGCGAAAGTTGTAAAGCACCTTAAGGGAGACAAGGTAATTGTTTTCAAAAAGAAAAGAAGAAAAGGATACCGTAAGAAAAACGGCCATCGTCAGGCTTTGACCGAGATAGTGGTTGAAAGCATTGTAGCCAAAGGTGCCAAAAAAGCAGCTCCTGCTAAAGCAAAAGCCGAAAAGCCAGCAAAAGCCGCAGAACCTAAAAAGGTAGCAGCTCCTAAGGCCGAAGCCGCCCCAAAAGCAGCTTCTACTGACTTAAGTGGTAAAACGGTTGCTGAGTTAAAAGAAATGGCTAAGGCAGCTGGTATCACTGGAATCTCATCAATGAAAAAAGCAGAGCTTATAGAAGCTTTGAGCAAATAAAAACTTTAAAACGAAAACATCATGGCTCACAAGAAAGGTGTAGGTAGTTCGAAAAACGGTAGAGAATCAGAATCGAAACGCTTGGGCGTGAAGATTTTTGGAGGTCAGAAAGCTATTGCTGGTAACATTTTAGTTCGCCAGAGAGGTACAAAGCATAACCCTGGTGACAATGTTTATGCTGGTAAAGACCATACCTTGCATGCCAAGGTTGATGGCACTGTAAAGTTTGAGAAAAAAGCAGGTGGAAAATCGTTTGTTTCGATTGTTCCTGAAGCTTAATCAATACAATAAGATATAAAAAAGCCCAACTTAACGGTTGGGCTTGTTTTATTTAGAATGCTTCAGCAAAAAGTGCTTGTAGACTGGCCCAGGATTTAGCGTCGGCATCAGCGTCATAGGCCAAAGGCAAGCCAAATTTTTCGCCATTAGCATCTGCCTCTTTACTGGTAAAACTATGTTTTACACCAGGATAAGCAATGTAGTTGTAACTGGCCCCAATGGAATCCATAGCGCTTTTAAAGGCGGTTACAGATTCGGGACTGATAAAGGGGTCATCTGCACCATTGCACACCAAAACCTTTGCTTTAAGTTTCTCATTTGGCATCACTGGAAGTTGTACACCACTGTGAAAAGCAGCGACGGCATCCAAATCAGCTCCGGAATTGGCCATGGTGAGTACTACACCACCGCCAAAACAATAACCAATTGCTCCAATTTTATCCCCATCTACAGATGGGTGGGATTTTAGAAGTTCTAAAGCGGCATTAAAACGTGCAGTCGCTTCTGGCATATTGGCAAAAACACTGCCTGCAAACTTTCCCGCATCTTCAGGATGATCGGCTAGTTTTCCATCTCCGTACATATCCACGGCAATAGCAGTAAAACCTAGTTCAGCCAACATATCAGCACGTTGGCGCACATAATCATTATGGCCCCACCATTCGTGAACAATCAGAACACCGGGTCTTTTTTCTTTAGAATTTTTATCAAAAGCGATATATCCTTTCAAGTTGGTAGAATCAGTAGCATATGCTACTTGTTGCCCCTTTACCTCGATTGGAAGCTCTTGAGCTGTTTCGGTTTCAGTTGTTTTTTCTGTTTTGGGTTTGCAGGAAGCAATACTAATCAAGCCTGCCATCAGTAGGAGTGTAGCGATTTTTTTCATTTTCGGAATGTTCAAGGTTTTTCTAAAGATAAACATTCCAAAACCAAATCATTCTTCTAAAATATCCTTGATGATTTTTAGATGATGTCGGGTATGTACTTCCAAAAACCGACGTGTTTGGTCACGATCGAGATGGTCAAAAACTGGATGGTCAAAAAATGCGTTTTCTTCAAGGGTGGTAATACTGGGCATGTTTTGTCTGGCACTTTCAAGTTGAATGCGCAGACTATCCAAAGAAATGATATCAGGAGGGCGCACACTTGCAGGGGCTTGCGCCGCACCTCTTGGAATGATACCTGTAGTATGTACGACAATTCTTTGCACGTTGAACTGTGAACGATATTCCTGAGGATTTGAATTCAAAAGATTTTGCGTGATGTTATTGATGGTTTTTAAAGAATGGTCAAGATGCCATGCCACGTTCGCTTGTGAAACTGTCGCGTTCTGGACATCTTTCTTGGCGAAATAGGCTTCAATTTCCGCGAGTTCATCATCTAAAAAGTTTGGGTCACTTTCTCGATTATTGACCACAGAAATTGCCGTGATAATGATTATTGCCAACGTAATACCCCAAGAAATTTTTTTCATCCTAAATGGTTTTCCAACCCCACCACATAAAGGTAGGGCGAATTGGTTCTCTCTTCTTTCTAAAGGTAAAGGATGTTGGTCGTAATTTCTTTTCTTTTTCAGGATCTATTTTGTCTTTCTTTTTCATTGGATCGTTCTTTGATTAATTATATATAGACGTTTAATTCAGTATTTTGTAACCTTTGATTTTTAGCAAACCTTATTTTGGGTTCTCTTTAAATGGGTGCCTTTTGATGTTTTGTCATGCCGCCCATTACGGTTTTCATTATGCGAATCTTACCCCATCTGGGTACTGTTCTCAATCCTGAGACAAGTACTTTGGTCAATAAACCTGGGAATACGGTGTGTTTTTTACCCAAGGCCTTCAAAATAACCGGAGCCACATCTTCTGGTCTTAAAGCGTTGTTCATCTTCATATCGGCCACCTGCCCAAAACCAGATGCTACCGGTCCGGGTGCCGCCGCCAAGACATCAACACCAAAAGGTTTTAATTCGTGGTATAAACCCTCGCCCAAAGATTGTACATAAGCTTTAGTGGCACTGTAATGGGCTGCGTTCGGAACTCCTTGGAAGCTTACTATTGAGCTCATTAATATGATACCACCACGTTTTTTCTCTGAAAACTTTCTTGCGTAATGATGGGTCAACATCATTAAAGACAATGAATTGACTTTTAGCATATCAATTTCATCCTCAAGTTTACTCTCCTTAAAATGACCTGAGGTTCCGAATCCAGCAGATGCAACAAACAACCCGATTGGAATATCGACTATTTCTTTCACCAAACGATGTACTTCTTGTGAAGACGAAATATCCGCGGTCACCACCTCAGTTATAATGTCATGGTCTTCTTCAAGTTTATCACTTAGTGACAATAATTTTTCAATGTTCCTTCCTGAGAGCACCACATTTAATCCTATCGATGCTAAACTTTTGCTCAATGCTTCTCCAATTCCAGAGGAAGCTCCTGTTACAAGTGCCCAGGACCCATATTTTTTTATGAACTGGTTTTTGAAATAATCTGAATACTCCATTTGTCTTTCTTTAAAATTGAAATTTGTAGCCAAAATCAGGGAAGAAACCTATTTGATCTACTTGATCTATTTGGTTGGTCAAGCGATTGTATCTTCTGGCAAAAACGTTTTCGTTGGCTGTTACGTTCTGGAGGTCTATATAAAAACGATGTGATTGTTTCTTGGTTCGACTGTTGATTTTTAGTCCAAATTTTACATCCCATCTAAAGTAGTCGTCATATTGTTGACTAAAGGCGATATCTTCTTGAAGCACTTCAAAGCCGGCCTGTTGGGAGGCTTGCAAATCCACTGGAGTAAAATATCGGCCACCTGCAAAAGATACTCTTGAGTCCACAAAAAATGTTTTGTTTCCTTGATATCCCAAAGGAAATTCCTTTCCTGCCAAGCCATTGATGACATAGCCGTTATTGAAAGGGGTGTTGCGTTCTACACCATCACTTCCCTCATATCTACTTTCAAAAAATGAACCTGTCAAAAGACCGTAATATCCCTTACTAAAGAATTTTTCCAAAGTAAGTTCTACCCCTCTATTGAACCCGGTTCCCTCGTTGACCAATGAAACCTTGTCATTTGAGAAACCGAAATCGGCCCCTTCCGTAAGTGACGAATAACTGGAAGGAAAGGGTTCCACGGCGGCATTATCAATATCCTGATTGTAGATTTCAACCTTTCCCCTCCAATCATTTCCTAGTTTCACATCATAACCCAAAACGTAATGATTGCTTCGTATAAAGTCCAAGTCTCTATTGGTCTGAGTTAGATTTCCATTGACTTCCTCATTTAGGAACAACAGTGGAAAAGGTACGTTCTGATGGTGCAGCCCATAGCCAAAATTGATTTTATGCTTGGG
>CAYNUM010000288.1:0-4189 GCA_964400025.1 uncultured Croceivirga sp. | reverse complement strand
ACGACTATTTAATTTCCATAAAATATCGTCTTTCCCTTTGCCATCAAATAAAGGAGTTGTTGGCTACCAAAAATCTATAAAATTCTTGACTTAGCTTAATCGTATTTCTTCTAGAAGATTAATCAGTTTTAGACTTGTAGGAACTAAGTTTCTTATGCAATAAATAATCAACCCCATATTTCCCTGAACCCAATACTAATGAATAAATAGCAATCCATAAGAATCCAATTGCGGGTAAGAGTGGCCAACTACTTCCATATTCCATGGCCTTGGGCCATTTTTCAAGAAAAATAGCTGTGCACATCGTGATTCCTAGGAAAGATGCAACAACCCTTGTACCTATTCCAAATGCAAGTAATAACCCTCCTATTGCTTCCGTTGCAGCTCCGAGCCAAGCGAATAGCCATGGCGACCATGAATATGGGGCCCCGAATTCGGCAACATCCTCGGGAAACCAATCGGCCACTTGAAACAGTCCTAGTTTATCGTTTATTGACCAAGGCATACCAAATTTTGGTGAACCAAACTCGATTGACAGACTAAGACCTCCAAGAACTCTTGGGATTGCGATGAAAAGATTACCCAAAGGATTCTGAAATACCTCTGGTTTTAAAAGCCATTCTAGTTTTCTCATATATAACGGTAAAAATTCTCGGCAAGAAAGCAAAGGATAATCGTAATTACGTATTCATTTTATCAATCTTAAAACAACCCAATGTTTCCTTTTGCCGAGAAACGATTGAAAGATGCCCATTAAAAATTGATTTGATTTCACTTTAAGACTTCTAGACTGTTCTTTTATAGTAATAGAACTAATGAGAGTGAAATTCACCTATACTTTTGGACTTAAAATTTTAAGCCATTTATCTATTAAATTCTACTAAACTCGACATGAAAAAAAGACTTTTCTTCTGTATTGTACTGATATTTATTTTTTATACTAAATCTACTAGTCAAAAACTTGAATTCGAGCTTATTAATGCTATTAAAACAAAGGAGATAATACTCGATAGGGAGATAAAAAATGAACTGATCAATGAAATTGATATTTTGCCTAATGGAAAATCATATCTAATTGTAACAGCTGTAATTACTAATAAAAACGAGTCGACAATAAATCTAGACAAAGACGATATTAGTATTGGAACTGATAAAAAAAACAAAGTATTGGGCTATTTATATCCCACTGGCCGGGCAAGAATGAGGTGGGGATTCAATGGAGATATTTATAATGGTCTTAATTACTTCACAGGAATTTTTATTGTTGATTCAAACATTGAAAAAACCAAAGTTAACCTTGGGAAACAGAGCTTTAAAATTTCATACATAAAGGAGTCTATTCATTCAATAGGATGTTTACCCAATGTAATTGTAAATAACAAAGAATATCTAAGTGAAATCTCTTATCAAGAGAAGTACCGTAATTCAAACAACCAAGTTTACACTAAGAAGTTAGCTCTTAAAGAAGGAAAATTCTTAAAACTATCTTTATCAATAGAGTTTTGCAATGATCCTAAATTCTACAAACGAAAATCATTTCATTTTTTACCTTCTTTTTTTCAAATAGAGAATTCAAACGGATTTCTATATAACTGTGTAGGTAGTTTCTCCAATGGACAACTTTTTGAAAATTCTACTCAAAATATTCTGGGAATGGATTCTATTAGTACGGAACTGGCACTAATCTTTATTGTTTCTGAAGAAGATGATTTCTCCTTAAAATATATGAATCAAGAAATCAAATAAGCCGGTTATCGAAAATTTGAGGGTCTTGATAAATAAAGGTATTAGTTAACGTCCTGTCCGTAAATAATGAAAATACGACTTGGAATTGATACAAATAAGCTTCTTTCTTAATCGGTCTAACAATATTTTTGGTATCACTGTGGAACCGAAAAAAATCTAATCTTTTTAAATGAAATTCTTTCTAAATCTATCAGCACTTATACTTTTTACGTCAATTTTAACTGGCCAAAGTACAGACTCAGACAAGGAGTTTAATGAAATTGTAAATACGCTAAATCTTTATTTTGAAGGTACCAAGAATGGTGAACCAGAAAAATTAAAGGAGGCCTTTCATCCTGATTTTAATCTTTACACCATTGGTTCCAACAATGAGCTTGTAATCAGGTCTGGAGAAAAATATATTGCCAACACTGAACAGGGAGTGACATCGAATCGAATTGCAAGAATTATATCAATTGACTACGAAAAAAATTCAGCCATAGCCAAAGCTGAAATTAAAGTTCCGGGTTGGCGAACTTTTATAGATTACTTCTTACTTCTTAAAATTGAAGGAAAGTGGAAAATCATCCACAAAAGCTATAGTTGGAGAGAAATTGAAAAAACAAATTAATAAATGAAAATCTCCAAAGAAATCAGGAACTCAATTGACAGATGTGTCTTATGCTGGCTGGCCACTGTTTCTAACGAGAATATTCCCAATGTTTCTCCTAAAGAAGTTTTTACTTATTACGATAAAAATAAGATAATTATCGCGAACATAGCATCGCCCCAAACTGTAAAAAACATCAAGAAAAATAAAATGGTAGCCATAAGCTTTATTGATATTTTACTTCAAAAAGGGTATCAACTTAAAGGAGAAGGTAGGATTGTCAATAGAGGTGAATTCAAATTTCAAGAAATGGAAAAAGCACTAGTAAAGCTGACAACTGGCAAATTTCCTTTTTCAACGATTACAGAAATTACAATTAATAAAATCAAACCGATAATTGCACCAAAATATATTCTATTTCCTGAAACTACCGAATTAGAACAAATTGAAAGTGCAAAAAAAGCCTACGGCTTTTGAGAAAAAGAGTATAGTCCAGGGAAAATAATACAGTATAATTCTTAGAAATCTGTAACCAGAATATGATTTCCATCTTTTTGAGATGAATTTGATTTAGATTTTTAACGCTTAAATACCAGTAAATTAAATGGGCTAAACTTATTATTTAATAAAAACAACTTAAAAACATGAATTTTCTAAAGAGCCTATTTAAAAGAAGCAATAAAACGGTTGATAATGTCCTACCTAATCGTAGATTGAACCTACAATTAGAACCAACGCCAGATAACGCACAAAAACTAAGCGAACAATTTCGTGATGCTGTGAAAAATAATGACGGGGTCAACTTAGATTATTCAATTGATACCCTGGAATTTGTCGATGAGTTTCTCGAGAAATTCAGAAATCAATTAAAAGTCGATGACTTTGCTGAAACTATTTTCGTAGCCGGATGTTATGTTGGTCAAGTTATGGTTGTAAACGCCAATGGAAATTGGGTGACAAATCACGATGCTATGCTACCAAATGAAGTTCAAATGATGCCTATTATTGTAGAACTGCCAAATAAAGTCTTCTGTGATCCAATTGCCAAGGCTTTTAAAAGGTTTGCCCATGGAGAATCGGATAATCTTGTTTTTTTCTACAATATGTTTACACAAGACCTTTAATTCAAACTTTCAATTCGTTTCTTAAGTCCATTAACCATTTTCTTAGCATGATTGTTATTAGGGCTAAGCCTTAGAGCCTCTTCATAGTTCTTGAGTGCCATCTCAAAGTTATCTTCTGACAAATAAGCTTCCCCCAAGCTGTCAAATGTATTGGAAGAATTGGGGTAATCCAATGTATTCAACTCCAATAATTTGATTGCTTTGTCAGCTTCTTTCTTACCTAAAAAGATATAACCGAGTTGATTGATTACCGATTCAAAATCATTCTCAGGAAACTCCTTTTTGACCGTTTTATAATTGATAAGAGCATCATCAAAATTCTTGGACACAAAAGAATTCAAAATTTCTGCATTTATGACCGATTCAGAATTCAGTATTTGGGTATCAAGGATTCCCGCAATTTCATTTACCATGTCATTGTGCACCGGAGTATATTTATATCCATTGGATAGAAAAATTACCGTGGTTTTTTGATTAGGATAGTTTCTAAACGCGCTTACTCCACCACCGGTGAACCCTACAGATTTGATGTTATCAAAACTATAATCATCCCATCCATGAAAGAATGAATGATCTTGCTCCGAAAAGTCGAAATTGGATAGCATTAACTCTTTAGTTGAGGCAGTCAAAAGCTCGTTACCATCAAAGCGGACGCCCCATTCAATAAAGCGGTCAAGGGTGATATTGAGTCCGTTTCCCGCGAAACCTCTCGATTTTTCATTATCAACTG
>CAYNUM010000287.1:0-4196 GCA_964400025.1 uncultured Croceivirga sp. | reverse complement strand
ACCCCATACCTCTGAATTTAAGGTAGATGAGGAAGTAATAAAAATAGGAGTCAATTACTTCTCCACCTTTTTAGCAGAAAAAATCAATAACAATAAATCATGAAAAAAATTAGCTTACTAGTATTCGTTCTATGCTGTTTGCAGATAACAGCTCAAAAAATGCCATCAACAAAAGATTGGCAAAGTGACCTAAGGTTTTATCAAAAAACGGTGCATGAGGATTATCCATTTCTTTTTGTAAAAACAACTAAAGAAATTTTTGATACAGAAATAGAAAAATTATACCAACGTATCCCAAGTTTGGAAGATCATGAAATTATAGTTGGGCTGTCCAGAATTCATGCGCTTTTTAAATACGGCCATATGACGGTTGGTTATAATTCAGAACCCTTCAAGTTTCATTATTTACCAATAAATCTATACCAATTTACTGATGGAATTTATCTACAAGGTGTGCATAAAGACTATGAGGATACTGTTGGGGCCAAGGTCATTGAAATCAATGGGCTGCCGATAAAAGAGGCATTGAAATTGGTTTATCCCGTGGTGAGTGCTGAAAACTCACAATACTTTAAAAGTTCTGGGCTAAGATTTCTAACCATTATGGAGGTTCTTCATGCTCAGGACATTACTCAAAGTCTAACGAAATCCATTGAGTTTACACTTGAAAAAGATGGAAAAGTGTTTAAGAGAGTATTTAATGCAATGACTCCTAGTCAACAAGTGCCAACACGATATGGATATGTTCTTGAGGATGAAAATTGGTTGGAGGCAAGGGAGCAGGATACAACACCCTTATTTCTAGACCAGCTTGATAAGATGTATTACTTCAAATTTTTATCAAAAGAAAAGTCAGTATATGTCAGACTGAGTCAAATTGAGGACGATCCTTCTGAAAGAATGGAGGACTTTTACTCTCGTTTATTTGATTTTATTGAAAAGGAAGATGTTCGTAAACTCATTATCGATGTTAGGTTAAATGGAGGAGGAAACAACTTTAAGAACAGGACATTAATCACAAAAATTATAGAGAATAAGAAAATCAATAGGGTAGGGCATCTTTTCTTTATAATTGGTAGGAGAACTTTTTCAGCCTGTCAAAATCTGGTTAACGAGATACACAACTATACGAATGCGATTTTTATAGGAGAACCCACAGCTGAGAATATTAATTTTTATGGAGATGTTCGTCAGGTCACTTTGCCCCAAAGCAAGGTACCCATATTTCTTTCATACGCCTGGTGGCAAAACAAACCTGCTTGGGATAATAAAGAATGGTTAGCACCGGCCGTTCCTGTTGAAATGAGTTTTGACGAATATTCAACTAATCAAGACCCAGTACTTGATACCGTGCTCAATTTTTCTGACAACAATTTTAAGCCCAACCCCATGCGCTACATTACAGATTTGTTCTTAAGAGGAGACATCAATCAATTGGACAAAGAAGTACCCGAAATGATCAATGATTCGCGATATCATTTCTTTGATTTTGAAAAAGAAATTTCTGACGCAGGCCTACGTCTTGTAAATAGTGGTATTCCCCAAGGAATGGAACCAGGAATCGGGGTGTTGTCATTTGTCACACGTTTATTCCCAAATTCTAAAAGTGCTTGGAAAAATTTAGCAGACGCCTATGTAAAGTTGGGAGATTTGGATAAAGCCAACCCCTTGTTTAAAAGGGCAAAAGAATTAGATTCAAATGACTAAATCTCTGATGAATCATACAGTCATAGTTACTTCCCCTTGAGTTAAAAATACAAATGAATGTAAGATGAGGAGTAAGATAAAATTGAGAGTTTCACGAAGAGTCAAGGCATATTTAATAGAGTTTGTTCTCTTGTTTCTCGCGGTATTTTTAGGCTTCCTGGCTGATAACTTAAGAGAGAAAACTGCAGAAAAAGAAAAAGAGGAAGAATATGTTATTTCTTTAATGAATGATATCAATTCGGATAAAGAAACTCTTCAAGAGGTTATTAAAAGTAATATTCAAAGAAAGGCAGAGCTAGACACGCTTTCTAATCTATGTTTTGATTATGCTCAGAACAAGAATTTGGTCCCTAGACTCTATGAAAAATATTTGAACCTAATTGTTCGCCCAGAGTTCTTTATACCCAACGAGTCGACTATGCTGCAATTAACTTATACAGGTGGCATTAGACTTATCAAGAACAGAGAGGTGGTTGACGCAGTTTTAGAATATAGCCAGTTTAAAAATATTGTTAAGGAGCAGCAAAAGTATTGCGAAGAATATCAAATGAAAACAATAGACATGGGGTTAAAAATTTTCAAACAAAATCAGTATAAAAAAATGTTTGAAAATCAACGATTGAGGCCGCATGAAGAACTTAATCAAATAGATTTTGAATTGATTGAATCGAATGAGAAAATGATGAGGGTATTTGGAAACGAAGTCCATTTTTATGCTGAAGTTATAGAATACTATAAGATTCTTTTAGGTGAATCAGAAAAGATGACAGATTCACTACTTATCGTACTTGAGAATGCCTATGCCGGAATTTCAAAAAAGGAGGAGTATGAAATGGGCTTGCCTTATGGTATCCGATCGAGATAACAAAAATTGCCAATAACCAATCAATTCTATCTTGGTGTCTTTTAAATAGTCTCAATGAATAATAGAATTGAGAGTGCTACAAATATTGGCAGTTTCATTCCTTTTTAAGATTAAAAAGTTCGAAACTATCGGCCTTCGGTTCATAGCCAACCTTTTCTATGGTTTTGGTAATATCAAGTCGTTTATATCGATTATCGGAAATAGCATTTAAAATTTCAAAATCAACGTTTTCTTTTTCAATACAAGCAAACAACAGTTGATTAAAATCGTCGGGATGTAAATACGCACTTAAATCTCGAGTGTTCATTTCTGTGAAGTCTTCAGGAAATTCATACGCCCCTATACGTAAGCAAATGACAGGTATTCCCTTGTTATAGTGATAATAAGCCGCCAAGGCTTCACCGCAAGACTTTGAGACACCGTACATGTTCTTGGGTTTTACAATTTGATTCGTTTTTACTTGTACGTCTATTGGATAGTTTTCTATTACCTGTGCGCTACTGGCATAAATAAGTTTTTTGCACTTAGCTTCAACAGCAGCCCTAAAAATATTTTGTGTCGTTTTAATGTTTGTGTATAGAATTTCTTCTGACTCAGAAATCGTGTTAACTATTCCCGCCAAGTGAATTACAACATCCATATCTCGACATATAGCCTTACACCGAGAAAAATCATTTAAATCACACGTGGTCAACCGTACTGAATCTTTAAATATCCCGAGCTCTATTTGCTTATCAGCGACGGATACTGAGAAGTTATTATGATAGTTCTTTATAAAATACCTTCCAATTTTACCATTGCCTCCGGTTATCAGTATTTTTTTCATTGGCATTTAGTCATTGATATTTACTTGAGAAAGTGGCCATAAACCAATTTAATTTTCTTTTGAAATCCTCTCCAATAAATTTTTACGATAGGACTTTCCAATAGGCAGTTTACTATTGTTTTCCAATATAACCTGGTTACCGTCTATCATTTTCAAATAATTAAAATTTATGATGAACGATTTATGGATCCTAATGAAATTATGGGATAACTTCGTCATGAATTCTGTTAAGGTAATTGGAGTTAGAATCATTTCATTGGAAAAGAGCTTTATATAATTTCCATAGGCTTCAATATGACTTATCAAGTCCAATCTTACTTTGATAAGCTTTTTGTCACTTTTAACAAATATCGATTCCCCATTTTCCGGTTTTGAGTCTGACTTTTCAGAAATCCTAGTTTCAACAATATCAATAGGTTGTTGAATTTTTGAGATGGCTTGCAAAAAGCGTTCTAAAGAAAATGGTTTGAGTAAGTAATCAGTTACTGAGAGTTCAAAACCTTGAACGGCATATTCAGGGTAAGCGGTTGTGAGAACAACATGTGGTTTGCGCCCCAAGGTTTTTATTAAACTTAAACCGGAAAGTTTGGGCATGTTAATGTCCAAAAAAAGAACATCTACCCAGTCTTTTTGAAAAAACTCGATTACCTCGAATGCGTTTATACAGCTTCTTTTTAGAGTCAAGTATGGTATCTCTGAAATATAATTCTCTAAAATTTGTCTAGCAATAGGCTCGTCATCTGCGATAAGACAGCTTATCTTTTTCATATCATAATGCTACTTTTAAGTTTACTAAAT
>CAYNUM010000286.1:3738-4200 GCA_964400025.1 uncultured Croceivirga sp. | reverse complement strand
TAATCGGTTTGGTATTGGCAATTTTGGTTGCCATAATCATAATCGGTGGTATTAAGAGAATTGCCTCGGTTACGGAAAAAGTGGTTCCTTTCATGGCAGTCATGTATATCATTTGCTGCCTGTATATCATATTGAGTAATTTCTCACTGATAGATGACGCTATTGGTTTGATTATTTCCGAGGCTTTTAATCCAACTGCTATCGGAGTAGGTGGAGTAATAGGTGTATTGCTAGTTGGCTTTAGAAGGGCGGCGTTTTCAAATGAGGCCGGTGCCGGTTCGGCGTCCATTGCCCACTCTGCAGTTAAGACCAAGTATTCTGCTTCCGAAGGTTTGGTAGCCTTATTGGAGCCTTTTATTGATACTGTTGTTATCTGCACCATGACAGCACTCGTAATTGTAATTTTTAACTTTGGTGGTTTCTTTGATTATGGAGGAGACGGTACTGGAGTTGTTCTCATTG
>CAYNUM010000286.1:0-3716 GCA_964400025.1 uncultured Croceivirga sp. | reverse complement strand
CCCTATGAAGGCGCAGGTATCACATCAAAGGCATTTGGTCAGTACATTCCATTCTCTAACGTATTCCTTACCATTGCGGTAGTGCTCTTTGCAGTTTCCACGATGATTTCTTGGTCATACTATGGTCTTCAATCTTGGAAATATTTATTTGGAAGAGGTAAGAAAACAGACTTGACATATAAGCTGCTATTCTGCGTTTTCGTGATTATCGGCGCTGCGGCTAGTATGGATTCAATTTGGGCGTTCTCTGATGCGATGATTTTTGCCATGGTATTCCCAAACATGGTCGGTCTTTATTTCTTGTTTCCGGTAGTCAAGAAACAGCTTAATCGTTATCTGGATGCCATAAGGGCCAGCAAATAAGGAGTTTTAAACATAAATGAAATCCCACTTAAGTTTCAATAGGCAACAAAGAAGTGGGATTTTCTTTTTGTTGCTCCTCATAATTATTTTGCAATTTGGATACTTTGGGTTGAAGTATTTTCCGTCCAGCCCAAATGAAAACTCATTTCAACTTGATATAGAAAAACAAAAGTTTATTGATAGTCTTAAGCAAGCCTCAGATAACCTTAAGAATTTTTCCATTAAACCTTTCAATCCAAACTATATATCAGATTATAAGGGATATACTTTAGGACTGTCTCCACTTGAAATGGACAAGTTGCATCAGTTTAGAGCGAACAATAGATTTGTGAATTCCAAAGAAGAGTTTCAACAAGTGACTGGGGTATCGGATTCTTTACTGGGCATAATCGCTCCACTTTTCAAGTTTCCCGATTGGACAAAAAGTGCAGAGAAAACCAAGGAAACAGTTCAATTAACCGGAACACGAGTAAAGATTAAGGACTTAAATACCGCTTCCGCTGATGATTTAAGGCGAATAAGTGGCATTGGTGATAAGCTATCTGCCCGCATCGTGAAGTTCCGTGAAGGCCTCGGAGGCTTTTTAGTGAATGAGCAGCTTTATGATGTTTATGGCCTAGAACCCGATGTTGTCAAAAGAACACTTTCACGATTTCAAGTATTAAATCCCCCAACTGTCGATAAAATTGACATTAATTCCGCTACTGTAGATGAACTTGCAGAATTGATTTATTTAAGATACAATGTGGCCAAAAATATCGTTGTTTATAGAGAAGAAAATGGTCCTTTTGAATCATTGGAAGAATTGTTTAACGTTTCAGGGTTTCCAGTGAACAAAATAGATAGAATAGAATTATATTTGTCATATTAATTGTTTTGGTATGGATGGGATGTACTTCACGGAAGAACACCAGTTATTTAGGGAGAGTTTGAAGGATTTTCTACAGAAAGAAGTTGTACCTCATTTGGATAAGTGGGAGGAGACCGGAACCATTGAACGTTTCATTTGGGCCAAGTTTGGTGAAATGGGATTTTTTGGTCTAGCAACACCTGAACAATATGATGGAATGGGTTTAGACTTATTCTATACTACAATTCTCTTGGAGGAACTTCAAAAAATCAATTCAGGAGGGTTTGCTGCCGCAATTTGGGCACATGTGTATTTGGCCATGACCCATTTGAACAAAAATGCCAACGACGAACAGAAAAGGAAATATTTGGTTCCCAGCGTGAATGGTGAAATGATAGGTTGCCTTGGTGTTACAGAGCCCTTCGGAGGTAGTGATGTCGCCGGAATGCGCACCTCCGCAGTGCGCAAAGGAGATCATTATATCATAAATGGTTCGAAAACCTTTATAACTAATGGTGTGTATGGCGATTATATTATTCTGGCAGCCAAAACTGACCCATCAAGGGGAAATAAAGGTATTAGCCTATTCATTGTTGATCTAAAAAGTGAAGGTGTTACCAGTAATAAATTGAACAAGTTGGGATGGCGCGCCTCTGACACTGGTGAATTGGCTTTTGATAATGTGATCGTACCCGCTGAAAACCTTATTAGGGATGAAGGTGCTGGTTTTGGTTGTATTATGGAAGCCTTCTCTTTAGAACGTTTGGTTATGGGCATCAATGCGCATGCAAGGGCTGAATATGCACTTTCGTATGCCTTACAATACATGTCAGAACGAGAAACCTTTGGGAAACCGATTAATCAATATCAAGCCCTTCGACACCGTTTCGTTGATCTCTATGCTGATATGGACCTCTGTAAGCAATATAACTATTCAGTGGTGCGACGAATGCAAAATGGAGAGTATGTGGTTAAAGAAGCTACAATTTCGAAATTGAAGTCTACCAAAATGGCTGATGAAGTGATATACCATTGCTTGCAGTTCTTAGGAGGGTATGGTTATATCGAGGATTATCCTCTGGCACGAATGCTGCGGGATAGTAGGTTAGGACCGATTGGAGGGGGGACCTCTGAAATTCTGAAGGAAATCATTTCAAAAATTGTCATCGATAAAAAAGAGTATCGACCTGTTTCTAAAAAGGCTGAAACAAATCAAGAAATTTTGAAATAACCGTTGCTGTTTACAATTCATTTGTATATTTGCACTCCAAAATTTAAAAGAAAGGAGGTTGTAGCCCATGTTAATAATACCAGTAAAAGAAGGAGAAAACATCGATAGAGCACTAAAGCGCTTCAAGAGAAAGTTTGATAAAACAGGTACAATGCGTCAACTAAGAACAAGACAGCAGTACACAAAGCCTTCTGTGAAAAGGAGAGCCGAAATCCAAAAGGCACAATATATCCAAGGTCTTAGGGACAAAGAAGAGCTTTAATCTCTACGTTCAGATATAAATTGAAAATCCCGCTTTCGAGCGGGATTTTTGTTTCCATAGGTTTGTTACCTTTAATATATGAGTCTAGAGGCCTTTGTATCTTATCTTCATTTGGAGAGGAATTATTCCGCCCATACCATTAAGGCCTATTCGAAAGATATTTCAGATTTCAAAGAGTACTGCACCAACGAACATCAGCTTGAAACGATTCAAAACGCAAACTATCCTCTGATTCGTAGTTGGATAGTAGGTTTGGTCGAGCAAGGGGTTTCCAACCGTTCTATCAATCGAAAGATTTCCTCATTAAAATCCTATTATAAATTTCTGTTGAAAATCGGTGCAATTGAAAACAATCCGTTATTAAAGCACAAGGCCCTTAAAACGGAAAAGAGGATTCAAGTTCCTTTTTCAGAGCATGAAATGGCTCAAGTATTGAATGCTATTGAGTACACGACCGACTTTTTAGGGCAAAGGGATAAATTGATCATTGAACTGCTTTATGCAACGGGTATAAGAAGGGCAGAGCTGATTAATGTTAAAACGAGTGACATTGATTTTTATACCAAGACACTAAAAGTACTGGGCAAACGCAATAAAGAAAGAATTCTGCCCGTACTACCCCACCTTTTGGAAACAGTAAAAACCTACTTAGGCTTCCGTGATTCGATTTCGGAAACGGTTGACAAAGACTATTTTTTATTGACAGAAAGCGGTTATAAAATATACGAAACCCTTGTTTACAAGGTTATAAATAAGTATATTAGTAAGGTTTCGCCCAAGGTCAAGAAAAGTCCGCATATGCTTCGGCATACCTTTGCAACACATCTTTTGAACCAAGGGGCAGACTTAAATGCTGTGAAAGAATTGTTGGGTCACTCCAGTTTAGCATCTACACAGGTTTATACCCATAGTAGTATTGCCAAGTTAAAGGAAGTGCACGCAACATCCCATCCGAGAAACAAAGAATAAATTCTTCACTTGTTGCGCTGCCTTGTGCAATAATGCAGCGC
>CAYNUM010000285.1:0-4202 GCA_964400025.1 uncultured Croceivirga sp. | reverse complement strand
AAAGACTGCCCTTTGATTTTGTCTAAGGCAACAATGTTGTCATCAACCCATGAAAACTCAGGTTGATTCAATCTTAACTCAACAGGTACTTCAGTATTTGAAGGTGAAATACTGAAAGAAGCAAAACTGGTCAAAATTGTTATTATGGCAAGATGACCTAAAAAATAAATCCATCTTTTCATAGTATCTTAATTTAGAATTCTATCCGGAATTCAAATTAGCCGGCAAATATAGTGGGGGAAATGTTAAAGTCAAATGATAAAAATCATAACTTTTTGCCAAAAGCAGAGCAAACCACGACGAAAGGGGAAAAAACTCGTCAAAGTACCCCTTTAGTTAATTTTATTTTCATTCAACCATCTGATATACTGTACTTTATTTCGGTTGTGTTGCGCCAGGCTACTAGCAAACATATGATAGCCAAAGTTCGACACGTCGGCCACAAAGTACAGATATGAGTGTTTTTCTGGGTTAAGTACCGCCTCTATCGAAGAAACATCAGGCATGAAAATAGGCCCAGGGGGAACCCCTGAATATTTATAGGTGTTGTAAGGTGACTCAACTTCTAAATGCTTAAATAATACCCTTTTAAGATTTTCACCTGTTTGTTTTTTCCAAGCAAAAACAACGGTGGGGTCGGCCTGCAATAACATGCCGCTTTTCAATCGATTTAAATACACTCCTGCGACTCGGGGGCGCTCATCGACCTTGGCAGTTTCTTTTTGCACAATTGCTGCAAGTGAAGAGACTTCATGAGGCTCAAGACCAATGCTCTTTGCTTTTTCAAGGCGTTCATTATTCCAAAAACGACGATATTCTTTTAGCATACGCGCCCTAAATTGTTCAGCATTCGTGTTCCAAAAGAACTCATAGGTATTGGGTAAATAGGGTGTTAAGGCATTCTGGTCGTCAAATCCATTTTGGTTTAAAAAGTCAGTGTCTTGGAATGCATGTAGTAATTCTAGACTATCGGCTTCCAGTTGTTGTGATATACGGCCCGCCAAAGTAGCTATGGTCTGCTGATTATTAAATGAAACCTTTATAGGGATATTTCTACTGCGAAGGGAATTGATAATTGTATTGTTATTCATGCCATTTTTTATGGTATACTTTCCCCCTTTGATATTTGCGGCATACCCTTTTCGTTCAGCCACCGCTTCAAAAGAACCAATATCTTTCAGCAAAGGTTGCAACATGTTTTTTACCTCGGAGAAAGAGGCATCAGAAGGAATGTAAACAAAGGCCTCTTTGTTATCGAAAGCAGTATTTGGGGAGAAAATGGCAGTGTAAATTTGGTATGCCATTACTCCACAAACCAATAGACCAAGAATTGCGGTAGCCCAAAGTACCTTTTTAAGATTGCTCAAGATTTTATTTTTTGATATAACAATTCACTTTTGAATGCCCCTCCCCAGCGTATCCAATCCTTTTTTAATCCAACGCAGTTGAAACCTAATTTTTCAAATAGCTGAATACTGGCCAAATTATCTTCTAAAATATTCGCATGTACCTGATGAAGTTCAAGTACAGAGAACGCATAGTCCAACATCAAGGTCAGTGCTTCTGCCCCTACCCCTTTGTTTCTGTCAGAGGGGTTTGCCAGAATGATTCCGATTCCGGCCCTACGATGTTTTGGGTCAAAATCAAAAAGATCGACAAGGCCAATTGTCTTGTTTTTGGAATTGCAAATGCAAAGTCGCAATTGTTTTACTTCATAAACATCACGATGGGCATTACCTAAATAATCTTTTAAAATTGCCTTGGAATATGGCTTTAGGGTATTACTGATCTCCCATATTTCAGGATTGTTTTCAAGTTCATACAGGAAATCAAGATCAGCAGGTTCAAGAGCCCTTAAATGGCATTGTTCGCCTTTTAACGTTATTGCTTCCATTGCCCTTCAAAAACTTTTGTGGCTGTGCCAATTAACCAGATGTTTCTGTATGAATTCTCTGAACTTTCAAAACGAATTACCAAATCACCCCCGGGAGCTTGGGTCAATACTTCGTTTTCAACAGTTCTGCCCGCATGATGCATGGCAATCGCAACAGCCGTAACCCCGGTACCACATGATAGGGTTTCATCTTCCACTCCTCTTTCATAGGTTCTAACCTTAAAAGTAGCATCTGAAACCTGTTCAACAAAGTTTACATTGCTACCCTTCTCTCCATAAAGTCCGTACCGTATCTTGGCCCCTGTTCGCTTAAGTTCCAATTCGTCTAGCTCTTTTACCTCCTGAACGTGATGAGGAGAGCCAGTGTTCAAAAAGTAATACTTTTCCAGGTCCCGCACTTCTTGTACGTCAACCATTTTCAGTTCCACCTTTCCGTTTACGATTTTGGCCTCGTGAATGCAATCAATTGCTTTGAATCGCGTTTCCTCGCCGATGATTCCAAGTTCATGGGCAAAGGCTACTATACATCGCCCACCATTACCACACATGCTACTTTCATTGCCATCAGAGTTGTAGTATACCATACGAAAATCTGAGGTTTCGTCATTCTCAAGAAGAATCAGACCATCTGCTCCTATTCCAAAACGCCTATCGCACAACTTGGCCACTAAATCAGTATCCGATTTCTGAAAGTGTAAATCACGGTTGTCCACGAGAATAAAATCGTTTCCAGTGCCTTGATATTTCCAAAAATGAAGGGGACTGCTCAAATTCATCCCGCAAATATAGCACTTTCCCCAATCGGGGTATAGCCAGTTAAAACCTCGTTAAACTGTTAAAATTGGTACGATTTATGTATAATTTTATTTCGCTAAATGTTATTAAAAATCTATACATAGACATGAAAAGAACAGCACAATTATTCTTTATTGCCCTTTTGGCCGGCGGAGTAACCCTTGGGGCCTACAAGTACTTTTTTGAAAATACGGCACAGTTAAATTTTCCTGAAAACAAGGAGACGCCATTTATAACCACAAGTTTACCTTCTTCGCCAAGAGGCGCTGGAATCAATGAAATTGATTTTACGGTAGCAGCCGAGAAGACAGTTAATGCAGTAGTCCACGTGAAAAATATGACAGTAAGCAGGGGTAACCCCATAGCTGAATTCTTTTATGGTTCCGAGGCTTCGCAACGACCACAGATCGGAACGGGTTCAGGAGTAATCATCTCTCAGGATGGATATATTGTCACTAACAACCATGTAATCGCCAAAGCTAGCGCCTTGGAGGTGACTTTGAACAATAATAAGAGCTATAAGGCCGAAGTCGTTGGTGCTGACCCGTCCTCTGATATTGCGCTGTTGAAGGTAGATGTGGAAAAACCACTACCCTATCTCGCTTTTGGTGATTCGGACCATGCAAAAATTGGTGAGTGGGTATTGGCAGTTGGCAATCCCTTTAATCTAACCTCAACGGTAACCGCTGGAATTGTTAGTGCCAAAGCACGTTCTATTTCACCAGGTCGAAACCAATCATTTATTCAAACCGATGCAGCGGTCAATCCGGGCAATAGTGGTGGAGCATTGGTTAACACAAACGGTGATTTAATCGGAATAAACACTGCGATTACTTCACAAACTGGTTCTTATGTCGGTTATTCTTTTGCCGTACCAAGTAATATCGCCAAAAAAGTGGTCGATGATTTATTGGAATATGGTAAAGTACAAAAGGGTATCCTTGGAATTCGTGGAGGAAATATCAATAAGGAGTTGGCCGAACAAGAGGGCTTAAACGAAAACGAGGGTGTTTACGTAGGGAGTATTGAAGAAGGTTCAGGGGCAGACGATGCCGGAATTAAATCTGGTGATATCATAAAGCAAGTGGATCAAATCGAAGTAACAAAGTTCTCTGAACTTACAGGTTACCTTTCTTCCAAAAGACCCGGTGACAAAATTGAAGTCATGATTTATAGGGATGGGAAAAACATAAGCATCCCAGTCACCCTGAAAAAGAAAAACACTGAAACACTACCAACAATGAGTCTGGAAGTCAAGAATCTTTCAGATGAGGATAAAAAAGCTTATGGCGTCAAAAACGGGGTGAAAATTATTGGAGTGCCTGAACAATACAATAGCTATGGCCTATTAAATAAAGTCATGATTGAGGTTGACGACAATGATATCGAAGATATCGAAGATGCGAAAAATTTGTTCGAGAAGATTTCTAGATACGGACGCACAAGTATAACCTTAGTTGACGAGAATCAAGAAAAAGAACGATTGATATTTCAATAATTTAGTCCTTTTTTA
>CAYNUM010000284.1:0-4206 GCA_964400025.1 uncultured Croceivirga sp. | reverse complement strand
TGATAATTAAAAATGAGCTATTCCAATTCTAGATTCTGAACTCTAGTAAAAGTCTTAAAACCCTAGATAGTTACGAATACTGCGAACAAACCAAGAAGCAATTACCATACGAACAAACTAATATTTGTGGGATATCAGTCGATTTGCACTGAAATATTGAATGCAAATCTCACCGCTGTGGCCGATACAGTTACCATTGCCGCTGAGATTACCATAAAAAAGAGCATTCGCCCAATCGTACAGCTTAGACATATTGCCACCTGCAATCTTTTTGAGGTAAGAATAAAGACTTAATCTTGTATCAACTGCAATGGGAGTAGTAATAAGTGTCCAGCTAAGTATTGCCAAGATGTTTCCAATTAATAAACCAATAATGATATCCATGGTTTTAGCGCCCAAGGCCACAAAGGTTGCTCCGATAACAAACTCGGTAGCTGCCACATGTTCGGCCGCATATAGACCTGCAAAATGGGTCCAGTCATGCAGTTTATGTCTTGGAACAGGAATTTGCTCTTCCTGTAGTTTTTCTAATTGAGAAAAGTCGTTGGTGTTTTTTTGATTCATTGGTTTGTATATAGCTGCGTCCTAACCAGGTTACCGCGTCAAACAAACTTAGTTATTCTGCTGTAATGAGTTATTTAGTCTTTTGCCACTTTCCATACTTCAAATTCCCTAGAGCTTTTCGGGTCTGTTGGGGGATAGAGACCAATAATTGTTTTGCCCTCATTTACTTTTTCTAGCACAAATTCTTCAAAAAGTGTCATTTGCTCACATTCATTCGCTACTTCTTCTGCCATGTACTGAGGAATGACCATTACCCCATCATCATCACCAACGATAACATCTCCTGGAAAAACGGCAACATCACCACAAGCAATTGGTTCATTTACGGCAATAGCCTGGTGTAGCGTTAAGTTTGTAGGTGCTGAAGGTTTTTGATGAAACGACGGAAAATCAAGTTCGGCGATTTCACCTGAATCACGAAAGCCGCCATCGGTAACCATTCCGGCCACACCGCGTTTCATAAGTCTTGTAGCCAAAATTGAACCAGCAGAAGCTGCTCTCGCATCTTTACGGCTGTCAATGACCAAAACATAATTCTCAGGACATTCTTCCACGGCGACCCTTTGTAAATGCTTGGGATCTTTAAAGACATCGATGGTATTCAAATCTTCACGTGCCGGTATATATCTAAGTGTATAAGCTGGCCCTACCATGATCAATTGCTCCTTTCCAACTGGTTTTACACCTTGTATATATTGATTTCGTAATCCTTTTTTAAAAAGACAGGTCGCAATTGTAGCTGTACTTACTCCTTTAAGTTGCTGTATTGTAAAATTGATTTTTTCCATTCGATTGAAGCTGCCAAAAATTACTATTTCAGAATTTATTTGTTAAAAATTTGTCAAGTATTCAAATATACATATATTTGGTTAACCAAACTGGTAAACCAATTTAAATGAATAAAATATTCCTTCCATTATTTTCCAGCCTCTTATTGGTTTCAGGATGCAAAAATCAAAGTAAAGACATCACCCAAACCTCAGCGCTTCCAAAAGCACAAGAGGTTTTACCCATACTTCAGCATTGGAACCTCATTTTAGGAGACGGTTCAAACGTCGGTCAGGCGTTGGAATTTGAAAATAAAGACTTCTTTTACACTGCCAAAGCCGATGATAGTGAATGGGTGGTGTTTAAATCCCCTAACGCTGGCAACACGCATGGCACTTCGAACAACACAAGAACCGAATTGGCACAACTTAAAAAATGGTCACCGATGACCGATGCGAAAATGAACGCAACACTGAAGGTGATGAATGTTTCGACAACAGGCGATCCGAGGGTTGCCTCAACCTTCTCAGTTGTTGTCGGACAAATCCATAGTGCTGATGGTCATGAAAATGAGCCACTAAAGATATTTTACAAGAAATTTCCAGGGCACGAAAAAGGTTCGGTTTTCTGGAACTATGAAATAAATACGGCCGGTGACGACAATTCAAAAAGATGGGATTACTCCTATCCTATTTGGGGTTATGATTTTTCTGTTGTTGCCACAAATGAAGGTGAAATGCCCCCAGAGCCAGAAGACGGTATAACCTTAGGGGAAGAGTTCAGTTACAGTGTGACCATCGAAAATGGGTTGATGTACTTGTCATTTGAGAGTGAAGGCCATGAAACAAAAACATTTACCAAAAATCTCATTACGTCTGAATATGCCGAAACGGAAAACATTCCAGAGCAGGTAAAAATGCTATTCATTCCTATTGGTCAAGACGGAGTGGAACGCGAAAATGCCTATGCAGACGAGGGGTTATTTTTTAAACTGGGTTGTTACAATCAGACCAATGGCAAAGACCCTAAAGTAAATAAAGTATGGTGTTCTGGGGCCGATACTTATGGCGGAGATTTGAAAAAACAATATGAGACTGGTAATTATGCCGAGGTCTGGTTTAAATCGGCAAGTATCGAAATATCAGATGACGCCTATTCAAATGCCGGTTACTTCGAAGCGAACGACGGCCTAAGTCAAAAAACGGTTGTTCCCCATGAGGTCATTCCATTTATGGATAAATTTAAAATCCTATTGGGTGACGGAACACGCGCAGAAGACTTAACTGAATTCGAAGACAAAGACTTTTTCTATACCGTTATAGATGGTACAAGAAGATGGGTGGTTTACAAAACGCCAAATTCAGGAGTCACTTCAGCTAATTCAAGTAATACGAGAACCGAATTACATGAAAAAAGAGAGTGGATTCCGGAAGAAGGAGGTAAGCTCACAGGAACCTGTAAGGTAATGCAAGTATCCGTTTCAGGTGACGCAAGGGTTGCGGCTTCGTATTCTGTTGTAGTTGGCCAAATACACAGTGGTGAAGGTCATGAGAATGAACCTTTGAAGATTTTCTACAAGAAATTTCCAGGGCATACTAAAGGTT
Organism: uncultured Croceivirga sp.; assembly: GCA_964400025.1. Classification (GTDB taxonomy): domain Bacteria; phylum Bacteroidota; class Bacteroidia; order Flavobacteriales; family Flavobacteriaceae; genus Croceivirga. Next base: position 1,270 of record CAYNUM010000284.1, on the reverse strand, counting down.
CCGTGTTCTGGAACTATGAAATTAATACCGCTGGAGAAGATAATTCAGGAAGATGGGACTTTTCAACTGCAGTTTGGGGTCATGATATGTCGGTTATAGGGCAAAACAAAGATGATTTTCCTCAAGAACCTGAAGACGGCATTGAACTAGGCGAAGAATTCAGTTATGAAGTAAATGTGTATCAAGGAATCATGTATCTCACCTTCACTAGCGAAGGTCATGAAACCAGAACGTTTACTAAAAACCTTATTGCTTCAGAATACACTGCGAAATCAGATTTACCAGAACAGGTAAAAAAACTTTTTGTACCAATAGGTCAAGACGGTGTCGAGAGAGCTGAGGCCTATAGCGGTGAGTTGGGGTATTTTAAACAAGGGGCTTATAACCAGACCAACGGTAAAAGTCCGGAAAGCAATAGGGTATGGTGTGCAGGTGCTGAAACCTACGGAGGAGATGTAGAAAAACAGTACGAAAATGGTTGTTACGCTGAGGTTTGGTTCAGAGAAGCGACCGTGGGGCCTGGTGTACCGAATAAATAATCAAAGCCTGTTAGAACTAAACACATTAAATAATGAAAAGATTTAGCGAAAAATACATCATAACAAAGGAATTGGAATGGGAAGAACTCGGTGGTGGTGTTTCAAGAAAGTTTTTGGGCTATGACAACCAAATTATGATGGTTCAGGTAAAGTTTGAAAAAGGAGCTTTGGGTGCCCCGCATCAACACTTTCATACACAAGCGACCTATTGTGTTTCTGGAAAGTTTGAATTTGAAATTGACGGGGAAAAGAAAATTATTGAGGCGGGAGATGGAGTTTACATAGAACCTAATCTATTACATAGTGCTTTGTGTTTGGAAGAAGGAATGCTTATTGACACCTTTAGCCCGGTGCGAGAAGATTTTTTGAGCGGTAAGGAAGTTTCGTATTTCGGAAATCAAGCTTAAAAGCTATTCGTCACATTTTTTGTGACCGTTTTTACCCCAGCTTTAATATCAGAAAATACGTTCTGTTTAAGATTAAATTAAATCTCTTTAACGCATTTACAAAATCACTAAAATTTTAACATTTAAATGATAAAACCATTTTTTTTTAAACTTTCTATAACATATATTTGGTAAACCAAATTGGTTAACCAGTTTGATTAACCAAATATAGATAGACAAACCAAAGAGAATAAATATGAAAAAATGAAACATAAAAAAAGGACAGGTGCACGCCTATCCTTTTCAAAAATTACTTCTTTCGGAGGGAAGTAAAATTCAACAAAT
>CAYNUM010000283.1:0-4215 GCA_964400025.1 uncultured Croceivirga sp. | reverse complement strand
ACCCCAGGAGTTCAAAATGACCAACTATCTTTCTTGCGCGCCCGACAACGGAATATTGGCGACATATGATTTGGAAATTATTCCTAGGCAGCAAGAAGAACAAACCTGTTATGGAAGAAATGTTTCCAATAGTATAATCCAAAGCAACCTTGGTTCTGACCTAACCGAAAGCCAAGAAAGACAAATGGTACATTTCATTGACAGGAGTAATTATATCATTTCACACAGGTATAGCATTCTGGTAGAGCAACAAGTGGTAGCTCAAGAGTCTTTTGCATTTTTTGAACAATTGAATAATTTCAGTAGTATAAATAGCATTTTTTCACAAGTACAACCTGGTTTTTTAGAAGGAAACATCACTGCTTCTGACGGAAGCACTGGATCGGTTGTAGGTTTTTTCGATGTCGTATCGGTTTCTCAACGACGCTTATTTTTTGATTACACGGATTTTTATCCCAATGAACCTTTACCGCCGTTCCCTTTTAAATGTGAACCGCTTTCGGCCAAAGAAACGCATATTTCATATTGTTACGTACCGCCACCACCACAAGATGTGGTTGAAGTATGTCCTCTTTCAGTTGTGGAGCGAATAGATAGGGATTTAATTGCCTATTACACTGATAACACTGAACGGCTAATAGGCGATCCAGACTGTATTAGTGATTATGCTTTTGTTGTTAGGCCATGTGGTGATTGTACTGCGCTGGGAAGCAATGTGATACCTGAATTTTGGGAGGAGTAAAATGATGGGTAGACCCTTAAAAAATATGCTCCAGTTGCGGATAGTAGGGTTACTGTTTTTAATACTGACGGTATCTTGTGTAGATGTTCTTGATATAGAGGAAATTACTGACAGTAGTGGCAATGGATTACTGGTAGTAGAGGCCATATTAACAGATGAAATTAAGAACCAAGTGGTTTATTTAAGTAGAAGTGATATAAGAACAGATTTGGAACGCGATACGACCTTTATACCCTTCCTGACTCCCGGTTTAAGGCCAAGAGACACCGTGAATGTGGAAAACGGTGCCAAAGTAAAACTATTGGCCGATAATGGTAATGAGTTTTCATTTTCAGAAACAGGTAATGGCCTCTATAGTTCGGATGATGTTTTTGGCTTGCAACTGGATACCGAATATCGGTTGGAAATCGTCTTGGAAAACGGCGATGAATATATATCCGAAACTTCACAAGTTGAGGGTAGGGCCAATTTGGATAATATTTATGCGGAAAGAGCTATTAGTGAGAACGGTGTTGATGGGGTAGCAATCTATGTTGATAGCACACCAAGGGAAGGAACCGCCGAGAATTATCGTTTTAATTATGAGGAGACCTACAAGGTAATTGCACCTTTGTGGGATAACCAAGAGTTTAAGCTCACCAACTACACTTTATGCCCCGAATCTGATTATACCTTAGAGGTGGTCGACCGTGAAGTTCAGAATAGGGTTTGTTTTAATACTATTGATTCCAACGAAGTCTTACAGACAAGTACTTTGAACAATACAACCAACAATGTAGAGCGTTTTTTGGTGCGGTTTATTGGGAAAGACAACTTTATCATCACCCATCGGTACAGCATTTTGGTCAAACAGTTGGTGCAGTCACAACAATCTTTCGCCTTTTATGAGACCTTGCGAAAGTTTGCCAGTTCTGAAAGCCTTTTTTCTCAAATTCAACCAGGAGAATTACCCGCCAATATCAGTAGAAAAGATGGAACGCCTGAAACCGTTTTGGGATGGTTTGAGGCGGTAAGTGTTTCTGAGCAACGATTGTTCTTTGATTACGAGGATATATTTCCAGGGGAGGAATTACCGGCCTATCCATTTAAATGTGAGCTGCTATCGGTACCTGAACGAATATTATGGTGCCCCAATGGTGCCCCAGAACAATTGGTAGATGGATGTCCCCCAGGTGCCATAGAAGGAATTGTTGGAAATTTTTACACATATTACGCAAGTGATGAGCCAGAATTGGCACCAAATAGTACTTGTCCTGGTCCCTATGTGGTTACCACCAATATTTGTGGGGACTGTCGGCTATTGGGCAACAATGTAGAACCTGAATTTTGGATAGAAGATTAAGCGTGAGAATTATAAAGAACATAAAACTACCATTTAAGGTTCTTGGTTTCTCCTTGTTCGCCTTAATGGTTTCGTGTGTTGATATTTTGGATATTCAAGAATTGACCGGAGGCAGTGCCAGTGATGCCTTAGTGGTTGAAGCGATTTTGACTGATGAGGTTAAAAATCAAGTGGTATACCTGAGCAGAAGTGATAGTAGAACGGACTTAGAACGTGATACGACCTATATACCCTTTGTGACACCAGGACTTCGCCCAAGGGATACCGTAAATGTTGAGACTGGAGCTTCAGTGCGACTTTTTTCCAGCGATGGGCTAGACTACTCTTTTACCGAAACACGAGATGGTACATATCTTTCTAACGACATATTTGGGTTGGAGATGAACAAAACATACCAACTCGAAATCACTTTAAGTAATGGTAATCAGTATATCTCTGACTCGGTTGCGGTTCAGGGTACATCTGTGATTGACCAAATCTATGCCGAACCGGCTATGAGTGAAACCGGTGCTGAAGGGGTTGCTATTTATGTGGACAGTAGTCCTTTAGAAGGGAATTCAGAAGATTTTAGATTTAACTATGTAGAAACGTATCAAGTGGTCGCCCCTTTATGGGTGTCAAGGGAGTTTCGCCTAACGAACTATCAGTTATGCCCCCCAACACCTTATACACTTGAGGTGGTTCCAAGAGTCGACGAGAGTCGGGTTTGCTATAATTCTGTAGATTCCAATACGGTTATTCAAACGAGCACTTCAAACAGCACATCGAGCTCTGTAGAACGATTTATGGTTCGTTTTATCCAAAAGGAAAATTTTATCATTTCCCATAGATACAGTATTGAGGTAGCGCAGCTGGTACAGACGCCCGAATCGTATGTATTTTACGAGACCTTGCGAAAATTTTCAGGTTCAGAGAGCCTTTTTTCACAAATACAACCAGGGGAACTATTGGCCAATATGAGAAGAAAGGATGGTGTTGAAGAGAACGTGTTAGGTTGGGTTGAGGCCGTTAGTGTTGCAAAAAAAAGACTCTTTTTTAATTATGAGGATTTTTTTCCTGGAGAAGAACGTCCTGAATTCCCGTTTAACTGTAATCTCTTATCTGTTCCTGAACAAACGTTATTTTGTAATGAATTTGGCGGGTTGTCAGCAAGTGACTGTCCGCCAGGAATCGTAGAAGGCGTAGATGGCGATTTTTACAGTTTTTATGATTTCTATACCCCCGAATTAGCGCCGCTTAGCATTTGCCCAGGTCCTTATGTGGTGACGCCTAAGATATGTGGCGATTGCAGAACGTTGGGCAGTAATGTTATACCAGAATTTTGGACCGAAGAATGAAAAGACTTTTCTACATAGTATTTTTTCTGCCACTAGTGGGATGTATCGAATCAATTGAGATTGATACCGAGGTAGATTCAGCCACAGATATCGAAGATATTTTAGTGGTTGAAGCCACCTTGACCAATGAGTTGAAACAACACGTGATTTCCTTAAGTAAGGGGTCTTCATTTGAAAGGGACAGTTTATTAGCTGTTGAAAATGCGACTGTAAGTGTTATCGATGATAATGGTAATACGTTTTCATTTTTCCAGATGGAACCAGGAAGTTTCCTTTCGGAAGATATCTTTCAGCCTTCTGCAGATAGCCAATACCAGTTGCGAATAGAAACTGGTGGAAAAACGTACACCTCTGATATGGTAGGTTTACCTTCGGTTGCAGCGCTAGACAATGTTTATGCAAAAAGAATTACCAGTGACTTGGGTGTGGAAGGCATAGGTATTTTTGTTGATGCTACGGTATCACCACAAGAGCCTCCACTATTGCGCTATACGTATGAAGAAACCTATAAGATAATAGCGCCCTTATGGTCGCCATTTGACATGGTGGTCCTTGATCCGAACCCACCGTATGCCTTTGGGTTGGTTCCTCGTGAACAAGAAGAAAGGGTTTGCTTTGCAACGCAAGTTTCAAATGAGATTATTCAAAACGAAGGATTTGATTTGGATGGTAACCGTATTGAAAATGCGATGATTCGGTTTATTCCAAGGGATGATTTCATTATTTCACATCGTTACAGCATTTTAGTCAACCAATTGGTGCAATCACCTGATGCTTTTGCATTCTACCAAACC
>CAYNUM010000282.1:0-4220 GCA_964400025.1 uncultured Croceivirga sp. | reverse complement strand
GTCCCTATACCGACCGTCGAACAGGCATTTGGACTTTGACTTACCTATAAGTTTATCCAACACACATTTGCTCATACCTGACAGTCGCCTGCTAGACGGTCGATGGGACATTGCCATTGAATGGAAGTACAACGGCAACAGTTTTCTTCATAAAGAAAAATTAAGTTACTGATAGTTAAAAAACTATGAGCGAGAATTATTTGAAAAATACTTTTTGTTCAATCTATTGCCACCTTTGGCCGGTAATGGCTAAAAAACGTTCAACAAACCAAAAAGCAATTTTTTACAAGTCATGATGTTTTCGGCCTTGGTTTTGGGATTGTTGGGAAGCTTACATTGCTTGGGCATGTGTGGCCCGATTGCGTTTATGCTTCCTTTGGATAGAAACAGCAAATCAAAAAAGTTGTTTCAATTAGCATTGTATCATGTTGGTAGATTGTTCTCTTATGCCATGATCGGTCTGGCTTTTGGTTTTGTTGGGCGAGGCCTACAGTTGTTCGGCATACAGCAAAAGCTATCTATTGGTATCGGTGCCTTAATGATAATATTGGTCATGTTACCCCATAAGTATCTAGGTAAAATGTCGCTGGCAAAACCGATATATACCTTGATAGGAAAAGTGAAATCACGATTGGGCCAAGAACTTAAAAAGAGATCTCCCGACACCTTTTTGACCATAGGCTTTCTAAATGGTTTTTTACCCTGTGGGTTGGTCTATATGGCGATATTTGCCGCCATTGCAATGGGTAGCCCCTGGCAAAGCAGTATGTATATGGTGTTATTTGGTTTAGGTACGATTCCGTTGATGACGACGGCGGTGTACGCTAGCGGTTTTTTGAGCGGCCAGGTTAAAGGTAAAGTAAGAAGATTGGTTCCTGTGTTTGTGGTTATAATAGGGCTGTTGTTCATTTTACGTGGTATGGGCTTGGGCATTCCCTATGTATCACCAAAAATTGTATCCACAGAAATGGCTTCCGCAGCTATCGAGTGCCACGAACCTTAGGTAAGATTTCTTTGGATTAGTGTAAATGCTTGTATACTCTAAAAAATAAAGTGTTTTCCGCTTTAACGGAAATGACATAAAAAAACAAAAAAATGAAAATAACAACTGCTGATGAGGTGGTAAAATTGGTCAAATCAGGTGACCGGATATTTTTTCAAGGTGCGGCAATGACCCCCAATGAGCTCATTGATGCCCTTTGTGCAAGACATAATGAGTTGGAGAATATCGAAGTGGTTTCCATTCATACAGAGGGAGAGGCCAAATATACGCAAGCACCCTACAATGAGACCTTTCATCTTAATTCGTGTTTTGTAGGTGGCAATGTGCGCAAGAGTGTCAATACTCCACAAGCTGGCTATGTGCCTGTTTTTTTGAGTGAAATCCATCGGTTGTTTTATGATGGCTATCTACCCATTGATGTGGTTTTTGTACAGGTTTCACCCCCAGATAAGCATGGCTATTGTTCATTGGGTGTTTCAGTTGACGTGGCCCTTCCAGCTGTTCGTTCGGGTAAAACAATTGTAGCGCAAATCAATCCATCAGTTCCAAGAACGCACGGTACGGGCATCGTTCATGTAGATGAGATTGCACTTGCATGTGAAATTGATCGCCCGATTCATGAACACCCTCCAACTCCCATTTTTGAAATCGAAGAAAAAATAGGGCGCAATGTTGCCGAATTGATTGAAGATGGGGCGACTTTACAGATGGGTATTGGCAATATTCCCGATGCTGTACTATCCAATTTGGGAAATCACAAAAACCTAGGTATTCATACCGAAATGTTTTCTGATGGAGTACTCCCCCTTTTGGAAAAAGGAGTCGTCACCGGTAAGGCAAAAGCGGTAAAACGGGGAAAGATTGTTAGCTGTTTCGCCGTTGGCTCGAGAAAATTATATGACTTCATTGATGATAACCCAATCTGTGATTTTCGGGATGCGGCCTATACCAATGACACGGCCAGAATTCGAAGAAATCCAAAGGTAACCGCTATCAACAGTGCCATTGAAATCGATTTGACCGGTCAGGTTTGTGCCGATACCATTGGTAGCTATCAATTTTCTGGTGTAGGCGGACAAATGGATTTTATTCGAGGTGCTGCCCTTTCAAAAGGAGGAAAACCAATTTTTGCTTTGGCCTCGGCCACAAAAAAAGGGGTTTCCAAAATAGTTCCTTTTCTAAAGAATGGTGCTGGGGTAACTACGACCAGAGCACATGTGCATTATGTGGCAACTGAATATGGGGTGATCAACCTTTTTGGAAAGAACCTCCAACAGCGGGCAAAGGCCATGATTTCCATTGCACACCCAAATCATCGTGAGGCACTGGAGAAAGCTGCGCAAGAACGCTTTAATGGGGTAATATAACCAAAGGTTCGGCAAATGAATGTTCAAGAACTCATAGAAGAATTAAACTGCGTAAAGAGGGCATTGCTGTATGGGCATTCAAAGATTTCAGTTCCGAAAGTGGGTGTTCATTCTGATTATGCGAAAAGTGCAACCAACCTTTTCCATTATTTGGTTTTAAGAAGCTTTGACCTGAGACCATTACAAAAAAAATTGGCTGAGCTTGGTTTTTCTGCCTTAGGTACGGCTGAGGGGTACGTTCTACAAAATTTGAATCATGTATTGGCCCATTTGAAGCGATTGATTGGTCACGATGTAGCTTTTGATCTATATGATGACGGCTTGGGTTTTGAAGAGAGTCGGAAACTCCTGGAGGACCATAAAAGGGCATTGTTTGGTAACAATGAAGGTAACCCAACCACTCATATCATGGTGACCTTGCCCACAGAAGCCGCCTATGATGGTGAAATGGTTCTTGCTATGGTAAAGAGTGGTATGAATATAGCTCGTATCAACTTAAGTCATGACAATGAAGATGTTTGGAGGGCCATGGTAAGCCAAGTAAAACGAGCATCAAAATCACTGGGCAAACCTATTAAGGTCTATATGGATTTGGCCGGCCCCAAGATTCGTACCGGAGATATTTCATTCCAAAATAAAAAAGGCAAAACCGTCAAAAAGCTACCGGTACGACAAGGCGAGCATATTTTATTGACGAAGAACCCTGTTCTTAATCCGAAATCATCTTTTGATAAAAATGGAAGGCAACAGACAGTGGCCGAAATCAACGTTTCCCTACCCCAGATTATTGATGATGTGCAGCTAGGAGACTCCATCTTATTTGATGATGGAATGATTCGAGGTCATGTCCTAAAGAAGGAAACTGCTTCGGTTCTAGTAGAAATAACAAAGTGCTTCAAGTCAAAACTAGGGTCCCAAAAAGGAATCAACCTTCCCAATACTCGATTGCACCTTCCCGCATTGACGGGTGATGATATCAAGGTATTGCCATTCGCTTGTGAACATGCCGATATATTGGGTTACTCATTCGTCAGGAGTAAAGATGATGTCGCAGTTCTATATAAAACTCTGGAGGAGCTTAAGGCTAAAGACATTGGTGTGGTATTCAAAATTGAAAATCAAGAGGCTTTTGAGAATTTCCCAACTATTTTGATGAAGGGGATGGAGCGAAACAACATTGGAGTTATGATTGCCAGAGGTGATTTGGCGGTTGAAATCGGTTTTGAGCGCATATCCGAGGTGCAAAAAGAACTATTATGGCTATGTGAAGCTGCTCATATTCCAGTGATTTGGGCCACACAAGTTTTGGAAACCTTAGCAAAAAAGGGAATACCAACCAGAGCCGAGGTCAGTGATGCGGCTGAAGGGGCAAGGGCCGAATGCGTCATGTTGAATAAAGGTCCACATATCAATGAAGCCATTAGCACACTAAGAAATATTTTGGATAAAATGGACGCCCATGTATCAAAAAAGAAAGAATCGCTTAGGGCACTGAACATTGCAAAAAAATATATTGAATGGCAAGACCAAGAACTAAAGTTGAGTTACTAGAGCAGGCAACTGTGAACTATGAAAAACTTATGGCGTATGTTGAAAGTTTTTCGCCAGAAGAGCAGACCGAACAATTTCCAGAAGGAACCTTGAACAGAAATATTCGAGATGTTCTGGCACATTTGCACGCATGGCATTTGATGGTATTGGATTGGTATATGATTGGTATGGCTGGTCAAAAACCGGATATGCCCGCTAAGGGCCACACATGGAAAACCGTTCCAGAATTAAATGCCGAGATACAAGCGCGTTATGCCCAAGTTGACCTAAATAGTGTCAAGAGCCTGTTCAAACAGTCC
>CAYNUM010000281.1:0-4229 GCA_964400025.1 uncultured Croceivirga sp. | reverse complement strand
AGGACACCACATTCCTTGACGACACCGACGATTACATGGTCGTTCGTACTTGGGTGGTCACAGATACTTGCGGAAATACCGAAACCTTCGAACAGATTGTGTTTGTAATGCAATATCAATTGGAGACCATCAACATCGAAATCTGCGTCGAAGATGAAGCGATAAACCTAGTTGATTTTCTACCGGCCCCATTTGATACCTCTGGCACCTTTGAGGTCACACAAGGAGATGTTACTCTAGACGCTTCCGTATTTGATCCCGCAAATCTAGAGGTAGGTGAGTATATCGTAGCCTATAGCGCACAGAATGGCCCATGCCAGTTCTTCGCTGAGTACATCATCGATGTCGACAGCGATTGTGTGCCATGTCATAGAGGTAAAATAGAGATAAATGATGCTATAACCGTCAATGCAGATGGCGTGAACGACTTCTTGGAGATAACAGGCGTCGAGTATTGCGCATACCGATTCGATATTATGGTATTTAACCGTTGGGGCGATAAAGTGTTCGAACAACAAAACTATCAGAACACCTGGGGAGGTCAAGCACCTTCAGGATCTGTGGGAAGTGCGGGAACCGTACCTTCCGGAACTTACTACTATATCCTGACCATTTGGGATGTTACCACAGGTCAGAACCTTGAACCAATTAATGGATATATCTATATCGGAACCGAGTAATTAACCTACGTTCATCCGTCTTTTTTGACGGTTGAACGGAACCAGAAGATAACAACGAATAAAAATGAGATTTGAACGGCTAAATTATTGGTTACTAAAAAGTTTTCATTGCTTTGTAATGAGAATTGACCCCAAATTAGTTCTTCAAAACTTAACCTCTTAGTCATGAAAAAGCTTCAATATGGTGTATTGGCCATCATGCTTTTAGCGACTGTACAGATTAGTGCACAGCAGCTACCGCAGTTTACCCAATATATGTTCAATACAATTTCAGTGAACCCTGCTTATGCGGGTAGTCGTGAAGCCTTGAACCTTACCGCCCTTCACAGAAACCAATGGGCTGGCTTGGATGGAAATCCAGTGACCAGTACATTCTCAATGCATACGCCATTGAACAATGAAAAGATTGGACTAGGTATTTCTTATATCAGAGATCAATTAGGCTTTGAAAATACCGACTATGTATATGGAGATTTCTCATATACGGTACAAGTATCCTTCGAAGCTAAACTTTCATTTGGACTTAAGGGGGGCTTTACCAACTACCGATTGGAAAATCCGGATGTCAATGACACGTTCTTCACGGATAACTTCAATAGTTGGCAACCCAATTTCGGAGCTGGGGTTTATTTAAGCACCAACAGATGGTACGCCGGACTTTCTTCTCCACGTATATTGAGCACAGATCTCAACCAAGGAGAATTTGAAGCACTGGAACGTGTAAGTTATTATGCCATTGGGGGGTTGGTACTTGACTTGGCTTTGGATATAAAATTCAGACCTTCTGTGATTACCAAATTCACTAATGGTGCGCCTGCAACATATGATGTGACCGCAGGATTTTTGTTCTATGAGAAGTTTTGGGCAGGGGCTTCGTATCGTTTCAACGACGCATCGAATTTTGGTGCTTTTATGGATTATCAAGTAACCAATGACATAAGAATTGGTTATGCGTACGATTTACCAACAGGTACCATTAGACCCTATTCAGGAGGCACCCATGAGGTAATCCTCATTTTCGAACCACGAGTGGTAAAGAAGAAAAACTTATACAAATCACCTAGATACTTCTAAAACAACTGTTCATGAAAATCAAACCATCATTCATACTTGTGTTTGCCCTTCTCATGGCGACACAATTCATTGTAGCGCAGTCTGCCCGTCAAAAAAAGGCCGACATCATGTTCAGCAAATTTGCATATTCAAAAGCCATACCTCTTTATGAAGAAATGCTAATTGAAGAGGACAATTCATCTCATGCTTTACAAAGACTGGCCGAAACCTATTTGTTGCTTCGTGACTTTGAAAAGTCACTACCCTATTTTGAACGATTCATTGAAAACAAAGGCACGCCGTCAAATTACTATTTCAAATATGGGATGGCTCTCAAAAGTGTGGGTAAGGAAAAGGAGGCCCTAGAATGGTTGAAGCGCTACAATAAGTTGAACAAAAATGATAAGAGGGTCAAGCAGTTCTTGAAGGATGGTAACCTGGCTTCAGTAGTTTTCAACAGTAGGGAAAGATATGATGTTGAACTTGCGTCGTTCAATTCAGAGTACAATGATTTTGGAGCTATCGACTTTAATGGCCGAACTTATTTCAGCTCAAGTAGGCCATCACAGGAAAAGAACATTGATATTTATGAATGGGACAATCAGCCTTGGCTTGACATCTTTTATGTTGAAAGTGGTGAGGATTCTTTTTCAGGACGAATGTCTGATAACTCGGTTTGGCCGATGGACGGTAATATCAATTCTGAATACCACGAAAGCTCTTTGGTTTTTTCCACGGACTACAAGAATGATACTATCATTTATTTTACCAGAAACAACTTTTTCCAAAAGAAAGCTGGGTATCATGAAATCAAACACAAGGAAGAAAAATTAGTTGAGAAGCGAAATAATTTGAAAATCTATGTTGCGAAAAAAGTGGAAGGTGAATGGGCAGTTGCCAAAGAGATTTCATTGAATGCCGACCATTATTCGACTGGCCACCCCAGTGTAAACCCAAACCGAACCAAACTTTTCTTCGCGTCAGATAGACCTGGTGGTTATGGTGGTACCGATATCTATTATTGTGATATTCACCCAAGGGGTGGTGTTGGCAAGCCAGTCAATGCCGGTCCTATAGTGAACACAGCAGGCAATGAGATGTTTCCTTTTGTAAATAATGAAGGTAAGTTGTTTTTCTCTTCTGACGGACATGTGGGCTTTGGACAATTGGATGTGTTCGCAACGGTAACCGATGAGGAAGACAAAGTAGTTGATGTGATTAACTTAGGTCAGCCCATCAACAGTAAAAAAGATGATTTTTCATTCTTTGCCAATGAAGATGGTACCAAAGGTTATGTAAGCTCGAATCGAAAAGGTGGAAAAGGTGGTGATGATATCTACAAATTTGACTTTACACCATCATTGTTCATCGAAGGCTACGTATATGATGCGGTCAATGATCAACCATTGGATTCAGTAACTGTACAATTGACAAAAGACAGCGGTGATACATTCATAAAAGAGGTTGTAACCGACAAAAATGGGTATTACCGTATGTTTATCAATAGAAATATGGACTATACGCTTTCACTGACACGAAAAACGCATCCAAGAAAATTGGTTGACGTTGGAACTCACAATCTTCCAAGGACGCAAAAGAAGATTGTCAAGGACATATATATGGAACCAGTGATGGACGTAAAAGTTTTAGCGGGATTGGATAAAATCTATTTCGACTTCAACAAAAGCAATATCAGACCTGATGCCGCTAAAGAATTGGATAAAGTCGTAAATCTAATGTTGAATACCTATCCCTACATGACCATAAAATTGGAAGCCCATACGGATCCAGTCGGTAGCCATGAGTACAACGATGCATTATCACAGGCAAGGGCGAAATCGACCTACGAATACTTAGTACAGAAAGGAGTACCAAAAACGAGAATTCTATCTTACAAAGGATTTGGAAAAAGAAAACCCGTCAATGACTGTAAAACCAAGTGGGATTGTCCATCAGAAATGTTGGAACTGAATCGAAGAACAGAATTCCCGATTGTTAACATCCTTAGTCCAAAAAGTAAAAAAGCTTTAGCTCTAAATAAAAACAAATAGAAAAAAAGCCCTCGAAATGAGGGCTTTTTTTATTTCTTAAGGGTTACCCTTCGTGATACCACATCTTTTATGGGAACCACTAATTTCCCCTTATCCGTGGTTAAGGTTATCGATATATTGTCAATAGCCTCGATTGTTCCTTCAATACCATCAAAAGCAATGGCGTCACCTACCATATAGGTCTTTCTCGCATAAAACATTTTCAGTACATCAGAAAAGACTTCACGAGAACCTAAACCAAAACCAAGGGCTGCTGCAAAAAGGAATGCCCCCAGAATAAGCGTAAAGTTACTGGTGATTATTTCCGTATTGATTCCCGCTTGATTCAAAGCGGTAATGGCGACAAAAAATGCGATGAGATAGAATAGGGTTCCGCTTATAAATTTAGAGCCTCCTATACCCATAGAGTCGAACAACGTCAACGTAGCCTTTTTTACCAAAGAAG
>CAYNUM010000280.1:0-4233 GCA_964400025.1 uncultured Croceivirga sp. | reverse complement strand
CTGTACTTGCCCATGAGGTTGGCCACTACAAACGTAAACACATTATAATCAATATGATATCTTCGATTTTACTGACTGGGCTCACCTTATATCTTCTATCGTTGTTCATCAATGTACCTGAATTATCCTTATCAATCGGAGTGAACCGGTCAAGTTATCATGCAGGTTTATTGGCCTTTTTCCTTTTATACAGTCCTATATCGATTATAACAGGCTTGGTGATGAATTATCTTTCACGAAAGTTTGAGTTTCAGGCCGATGATTATGCCAAGCAAACCTTTGCTTCTGCTCCCTTGATCAGTTCATTAAAAAAACTTTCGAAGAACAATTTGAGTAACCTTACCCCACATCCAGCCTACGTATTTGTGCACTATTCCCATCCTCCCTTAATCGAACGTATGCGAAACCTAAAGGCATAGTTTTTGTTGTTTCCCTCTTGGGAATGTGGTAATTTTAAGTAATGATGACGGAGGCCTTTATTGAAAAAGAGAACCGCGAAATTGCAAAGCAGTACAAAGAACTGCTTCGAATAAGCTATCAAACTTTAACCCCCCAGGATAAGAAGTTGATTCGCTCGGCATTCGATGTTGCCGTTGATGCCCATAAAGACCAACGTCGAAAATCTGGGGAAGCCTACATTTTTCATCCTATTGCGGTAGCAAAAATTGTAGCTTCAGAAATAGGTTTAGACGCGGTTTCCATTGCCTCTGCCCTACTTCATGATGTTGTTGAGGATACCCCCTACACCTTATCTGATATTGAACGACTGTTCGGTGAGACCGTTGCACGAATTGTCGATGGCCTTACCAAAATATCACACCTTAAAAAAGACAAAAATATAAGTCAGCAGGCTGAAAACTTCAGAAAAATGCTGTTGACCTTGCATGATGATGTTCGGGTAATCATCATCAAAATAGCCGATCGTTATCACAACATGCTTACTATGGATTCCATGCCAGAGTATAAGCAGGTAAAGATTGCTTCGGAAACATTATATATCTATGCCCCACTGGCTCATAGAATTGGGCTGTACAATATTAAGACCCAGCTCGAAGATTTGAGTTTGAAGTATACCGAACCTGAGGTCTATCTAGATATTCAAGAAAAAATAGAAGAGACTGAAGAAGAGCAACGGCAGTATATCAAAGACTTTTCCAAGGTTATCGAAGATTCGTTGGACGGTGAGGGATTAAATTACCATATCAAAGGTCGAATGAAGTCGATTTTCTCGATCCGGAGAAAAATGGCTACCAAAAACATTGGCTTCGATGAGGTCTACGATAAATTCGCCATTCGAATTATCTATAAGGCTGACAGAAAGAACGAAAAGTTTTTAGCTTGGAAAATCTATTCAATAGTCACTGACCATTTTACGCCCAACCCCATTCGATTGCGCGATTGGATTACCTCACCAAAATCAACAGGTTATGAAGCGCTCCATATTACTGTAATGGGGCCTCAAGGCAAATGGGTAGAAGTACAGATTAGAAGTGAACGCATGCATGAAATAGCTGAAAAAGGCTATGCAGCCCATTTTAAATACAAGCATGGGCAACAAAATGAGCAGGGTATTGAACAATGGTTGAATAGACTACAAGAAGCGTTGGAAAGCTCGAATGGCAATGCAGTAGATTTTGTGGAAGAGTTCAAATTGAACCTATATTCCAAAGAAATCTTTGTTTTCACCCCCAAGGGAGAATTAAAATCATTGCCCAAAGGAGCCACACCTTTGGATTTCGCTTTCAGTATCCACACCGAAGTCGGAATGAAAACAAGAGGTGCAAAAGTCAATGGTAAACTCGTACCATTAAATACTACATTAAGTAGCGGGGATCAAGTAGAAATAATGACCTCAGAATCGGCAAAGCCCAATCAAAACTGGTTGGATTATGCCACAACTGCTCGCGCGCGGGCCAAGATAAAATCATCACTACGAGATGAGCAACGGGAAATTGCAGAAGAGGGCAAAGAGATTTTAAGACGAAAATTGAAATCGCAAAAAGTTACCCTCAACGAAGATGTGGTCAACAAGATGGTCAACTTCTTCAAACTAAAAACCAGCTTGGACTTATTTTTTAGAGTAGGCAACGGGGCAATTGACAATGATAAAATAAAAGACTTTGCCTCTTCATATAATAATGCCTTTCTCAATTTCTTCAAGAACCGCATACGCCGTAATCCTACACCTGAAGAGGTCAACAAAGACGAGATTACACATAACTATGATATGCTGGTCTTCGGTCCGGAAGAGGAAAAATTGAGTTATAAACTTTCAAAATGCTGTAATCCAATTCCAGGGGATAAAGTCTTTGCATTCGTGAGCGTAAGTGATGGGATTAAGGTGCATAAAAAAGACTGTCCGAATTCCATTCAATTACAATCGAACTACGCTTATCGAATCATGTCTGCAAAATGGATAGATTCGACAAAAGAAGAGTTTACGGTAGATATAAAGATTACAGGTATTGATAATCTTGGCTTGGTCAATGAGATTACCAATATCATTTCTGACAACCTACATGTGAACATGCGCAACCTAAACTTCAGTGCTGACGGGGGCACCTTCAAAGGTCAAATAACATTGGTCGTAAAAAACAATACCATTTTGAAAAAATTAATGAACAGTTTAAAGCAAATAAAGGGTATTGACAAGGTGACCCGAGTTTAATTAATTCGATGTAAATTTGTCATTTACGGGAGTACAGAAATGGAGAACAGCAACAACCAAGAAATTGTCAAAGACGTTTTTACGACATTCCTAGAAGAAAACGGGCATCGAAAAACTCCTGAACGTTACGCTATACTTCAGGAAATATATGATAGCGACGACCATTTTGATGTAGAATCGCTTTACATCAAAATGAAGACCAAAAACTATCGTGTCAGCCGTGCCACTTTGTACAATACCATCGAACTGTTATTGGATTGTAAATTGGTGAGAAAGCACCAGTTCGGATCTGCCCAGGCCCAGTATGAAAAATCATATTTCGACAGGCAGCACGATCACGTCATTCTTACCGATACTGGTGAAGTCGTAGAATTCTGTGACCCAAGAATCCAGTCCATAAAGAAGACCATTGAGGAAGTTTTTGACATCAAAATCAATACGCATTCCCTTTACTTCTATGGCACCCGTAATAAAGAAGAAAAAGTAACCGACTAAGCCAAATACTTCATGGTAGATTTATTGCTTGGACTCCAATGGGGAGACGAGGGAAAGGGAAAAATTGTTGATGTTCTAACCAAAGACTACGATATCATAGCCCGTTTTCAAGGTGGACCAAATGCCGGTCACACCTTAGAATTTGACGGCATAAAACATGTACTGCACACCATTCCATCAGGAATTTTTCATAAAAATGCCATCAATGTTGTGGGTAATGGGGTGGTAATTGACCCTGTAATATTCAAGAAAGAATTGGATAATTTGGCTAAGTTCGACATCGATATTACATCGAAGCTGTTCATTTCCCGAAAAGCCCACCTTATTCTTCCTACCCATAGATTATTGGACGCCGCTTCTGAAACTGCTAAAGGTAAAGCCAAAATAGGTTCTACTTTAAAAGGAATTGGTCCAACCTATATGGACAAGACCGGAAGAAACGGCATGCGGGTCGGTGACTTGGAGTTTGACAACTGGAAGGATAAATATCGTTCGCTTGCCAACAAGCACGAGGGCATGATCGATTACTATAACGTTGATATTCAATACGACCTCAAAGAACTTGAAGAAGAATTCTGCGAAGGAATTGAAGAACTTAAGAAACTCACCTTTATTGACAGCGAGCAATTTATTTTTGATGCCATGTCAAAAGGAAAAAAGATATTGGCCGAGGGTGCCCAAGGTTCCCTTTTGGACATCGATTTCGGTACCTATCCATTTGTCACTTCTTCCAATACGACCGCAGCCGGTGCATGTACCGGTCTTGGGGTAGCACCTGGCAAAATTGGAAGGGTACTTGGTATTTTTAAAGCATATACAACACGAGTAGGTAGCGGACCTTTTCCTACAGAACTATTTGACAAAGATGGTGAGACCATGGGGCGTGTTGGCAACGAATTTGGTGCAACTACCGGTAGGCCCAGACGATGTGGATGGTTAGATCTAATAGCGTTAAAATATGCCGTCAAAATCAATGGAGTAACCGAATTAATGATGATGAAGGCCGACGTTTTAAGCGGTTTTGATAGTATTAAGGTTTGTACCGCTTACATGTATAAAGGAGAGGAAAT
>CAYNUM010000279.1:0-4256 GCA_964400025.1 uncultured Croceivirga sp. | reverse complement strand
TCGGTCTTCATTTGAGAGGGCAAATCTAAACTGGAAACTTTAAAAACAAAAAAAGTTTCCAAAGTTTTACATTTATTTAACTTAGATCTTTACCCTGGTAAATTTCCTTTCTCAAGACGATTAAAAAGGATATGATTGGACCTAATTGGCACTTTTTTACTTGAAATGTTGAAGAATCCGCTGAACTGTAAACTTAGCTTTCGAGATTTATTCTTTTTCTGTTTGCTCATCTTCACCATTTTTTCGCTTTACAAATACCTTAAACGCGGCCTCACCTTCTGTGGACCAAAACTCATCGTAATGTTTCCATTCAGAGAAATCCCTACGAAGCGGGGCACATTTCTTATATTTTCTATAGCCCTTATTCTGTTTTTTGGAATGCTTACTTGGGCCGTTTCCACCACCAAAACCAAAAATTATTTTCGCAAGAACCAAAATTCCGAATGCCTGCCAATAGGTGATGGTCGATAATCCAAAAAGCTCGGGCATCAGCCAGTTCCAAAGCAGCATCAGCACATAACCGACTAAGAATAACATGGCCACAGCAAAAATTGCAAAGACCAGTATTTTAACCCCTTTGGTTACAAAGTTTTTGACTTTGTGCTCTACTTCTTGTTTCATTTCCTCTTTATAATCCATAACTCTTATTTTTAAATGTTTTTGTTCGTCTTTAATTTTTTCAATAGTATGCCCATGGCACGATGTCTTCTTGACATTAGGGTTCCTTTAGAAATACCAGTTTCCTGACTAATTTCACGATACGAATAGCCCTCAAAGTCAACAGCAATTATGATATCACGATAAGTAGGCTTCAATTCAGAAATTGAAGCTTTAAGGTTCCTGATGACGTTATCGGAATAAAAGACTTCATTCTCGCCATAGAAAAGTTCTGCAAAGTTGGCCCATGACCGATTGAGTTCGTTTTCATCATCTACCCTTTGCTTTTTTGTTCGCATGATATCTATAATTCTATTCTTCAAGGTTCTATACACGAAGCCTGAAATGTTGTTTATGGGCAATGCGTTTTCGGGTCTCGAAAAGATGCGAAGCGCAACATCTTGCAAGATGTCTTCGGCATCGCTATCGGCGGTTTGGTCAATTTTAGACCTCACAAACCCTTGGAGTGCCTCATATTCTTCTTGAAAGAATGTTGTTATTTTCGATTGGTTGTCGTTCTTCGGACTCATCCGTCAGCATTTATGCCCTTCAGTTATGAAGACGATGGATTTTAAATCCATTGCATTTTTTTCGATACCTGTTCGACGCCAATAGTGGTTAATTGTAACAGGCAGTGTATTTTTAGGCAAAATTCAGTGCATGCAATCCCTTGATTTTTATCAGAATCAATTCATTACCTATTTAAAACAAAGCTCAGTTTCAAAAGATCCTAAAAACCTATACGATCCAGTTACTTATATTTTAAATCTTGGAGGGAAAAGATTACGTCCCGTATTGACTTTGATTGCAGCGGAATTATTTGGAGCAGATAGTAAGCAGGCCCTACCTGCTGCTATGGCCGTTGAGGTATTTCATAATTTTTCTTTGATCCATGATGATATTATGGATGACGCGCCACTGCGAAGAGGTCAACCAACGGTTCATGAAAAATGGGATGTGAACACAGGAATCCTTTCAGGTGACGTAATGCTCATCAATTCGTACGAGTATTTTGAAGAATATCATGCCACGGTTCTGAAGAAGCTTTTTAAAGTTTTCAATAAAACTGCCATTGAAGTATGTGAAGGGCAACAATACGATGTTGATTTTGAGACAAGGAACGATGTTACCATTGCTGAATACCTCAAAATGATTGAGTATAAAACATCAGTTTTGATTGGGGCCGCCCTTAAAATGGGTGCCATTGTTGCTGGTGCTTCCAAAGCGAATCAAGACTTGAGTTATGAGTTTGGTAGAAACTTGGGTATCGCTTTTCAACTGCAAGACGATTATCTAGACGCCTTTGGTGATCCTAAAAGTTTTGGTAAACAGGTTGGGGGTGATATTATTGAAAACAAGAAGACCTTTCTGTATTTAAAGGCATTGGAACTTGGTTCTGAAGAAGATAAAAAAGCCTTGCTCAAATTTTTCGATGATGAACCTCATGGAACCGAACAAAAAGTTGCTTCGGTCAAAGAAATATTTAAAAGAAGTGGTGCTGATTTGGCCACAAAAAGGGCTATTGAGCACTATACGGAATTGGCTTTTGTTGCTTTAGAAAAAATTGATGCTACAGAGAAGGGTAAATCTCTGCTGCGGCAGTTAGGTCAAAACCTGATGCAACGTGAAAGTTAAAATATACGGTTAAATAATGCTTTTATAAAAGGCCATGGCTTAGGTGAAGCCATGATATAGAGCTCTTCTAAGAAGTTGGTGTCCTCATCGAGAAACTTAAAAATTAATTGCGGTTTTCGCTTTTTAAAAAGTGATTCAAAAATAATACCGCCCAGCGAATTGTTCTTATGTAAAATATCCAACAGTAAAAGGTCGTAAAACCAAAATCGGTTCTTTTTACCAAATACATTAAGTGGTGCTTCTTTCTTTATATGAGTGATTAGTTGCCGAACTTTTTTTACGGAGCTGTAAAAGGTATACCCTGTACTAGCTTTGGCCCAACCCCCGGCCATACCAATTTTTAAGATTTTTTCAGTGTTTTCACTGGTAAAATCATGGCAGGTCATGGGAATATTACCTTGCTCTGTCTCGTAGATTTCATAAGATTCTACGCCGAGTTTGTTTGAAAGATAATCTTGAATGGCTTCCTCATATTCCTTCTTTTTCAAAGTATCTTCGGAAAAAAGGGTGTATTCCAATAAGGCATCATTTTCTGAAAAAGGTAAGACGTACATGAAACGGGTATTTCCGTTTTGGGCAATGGAGAAATCCATAAATGTAGGGGCGTTTACATCGAAGACTTTTTTGTCTATTTTCACGAACCATCCTAAAAAATGTTGCTGTAAAACGGGAAATTTTGACTCATCTTTCAACTTGTTATAATCAAATCGGCTGTCAAAAACCTTCTTGGTTTTATAGCAGTCTTTTTCACCTTGAACGAGTACCCAATCTTCTTTTTCTTGTAAACTTTCAATCGCATCATTCTGAAACTCAATATTTGGATAGGTGGTAAGTTTTTCTAAAAAGTGATTGTAAAAATCGATACCCCGAAGCATTTTGTAAGAATACGATGCAATATCCGGTTTAATATTTAGGTGGGTTCCTTCAAAATGTACTTTGGACCAACTTTTAAAAAGAATTTCGTCGAATTGACCTTTTCCTCTTTCCCAAAAACACCAGGTACGATCATTTTTGGTTTTATCACTTTTATCCAAAACGAGAATCGATTGGTCTTTAAAAAATGAATCACTACCCATGGCATCGGCCAAAAGCAATCCGGAAGCTCCAGCACCTATAATGATGTAGTCGTAATCGGGCATTCTCAAAGGTAAGCAATGTGTTCCTCCGACACTTTAACAATTAAAAAAAGAAAATGAGTAAATTCATATAAAAAATGCTTCACTATGAAAATGAATAAACTTTTTGCCCTGGTATTCCTAGGGCTATTAATTTTTGCTTGTTCCGATGATAATGATCCAGACAACGAAAACCCTGGACCTTCCATTGAATCCGATATTATTGAATCAGTAAGGGTACAGGTGAATCCCTCTGGGTATGCACCCCTTACAGCTCTATTGAATTTGGAGACCAATGAAGCGGTCTCTGTAGAAATTTCAGTTTTAGGAAGAAACGGCAATGCTTCGACCATTACCCGAAGGTTTGACGGTACTGGGACCAACTTCGAGCTTGTCGTACTTGGGCTATATGCTGACTATGAAAACCAGGTCGAAATCAAGTTATTGGATGGTTCGAATGCTACTATTGAAACACAGTTAATTTCTGTTCAGACACTTCCTTTGATTGCTGAAATGCCACAGATTACGATAGATGTGCCCGCTAACTCCAATGAACCTGTTTTTAATTTTGTCAATTACTTTGGTTTTATAGACAATTTTAGACCTCAGCGCCCTTTTATTTTTGACCAATTCGGAGACATTCGCTGGTACCTGGACTTCTCCTCCCATCCTACATTATTCGATTTGTTTTTTGACAATGGAATGACCCGTTTGCAAAATGGAAATTTGTTGTTTGGAGATGGACTTACTTTTAGTATATATGAAGTAGATATGTTAGGGCGAATTGCTGACTCTTGGTTTTTAAATGGTAATGGGTTTCACCATCATGTTATCGAAAAACCAAACGGT
>CAYNUM010000278.1:0-4258 GCA_964400025.1 uncultured Croceivirga sp. | reverse complement strand
CAAAAATTTTAGTACGATGAACACTAAAAAGTTGATTTTTGGACTTCTTGCTTGTTTAACTCTAATGGCCGCCACAGCTGCTCCTTACGCAACTAACGACCATGATGTTGAGACAAATCTTAAGAAAAAGAGACAGTCTGAAAGCAAAAGGTAGTTTGAAATAATTCATTTTATTTCGAAAAGGGCAATACTATTATTGCCCTTTTTTCGTTTGTGAAAGACAACCTTATCTTACAAGTGCGTACACGAAAAACCGAAAAAGGAAAGAAGGCGAAAAAAAGAATCATTCTTGAGACAGCAGTAGCTATACTGATTGCCCTAGCTCCTTTTATATTCAAACTTTACGAGCTTTTCCCCGACGAGCCTGGTGCAACCGTAAGTTTTTTGGGATTTGAAATCGACGACAACGGTTGGACTGATGTGCAATGGAGAATGTGGTTCTTGGCCCATAAACTCATTCCGTTGTATTTAATGATTATTTGGTTTCTTTCTTGTAAACATTGGTGGTACCACATCATATTGATTCCGATGATCATGTTCGTATTCCAAATTTTCGAGGACATCTTCGATCAAGATAAAGTGGTAGATACCGACAACCTTCTGTGGCTATTGCCCATTTGTATCGTACTAATTCCTTTTGTTTATTTTATTCGTCTTAAACTCTACGACAAACATGTTCATGGTATTGATCTCGAAGCTATGGATGCCGAACTTCGAATCTTGAAGGAAAAAGAAGAGCTGCGCAAAGAGCGCCAAAAGCTTGAAGAGCGTAAAACTACCCTTCTAAAAAAAATGTAACTTTGAGGTAAAGACCATACCCGCTTAAATGGACCAACCTTCCTCGCCATTCAGCAAGCAGCAGTTGCTTCCACAAGAAGAGACCCTAGAAATTTTAAAGCATAAGAGTGCGCTTTATATTGGTATTCCTAAGGAGAACCAATATCAAGAAAAGCGTGTCTGTCTCACCCCTGATGCTGTAAACGCCATTACAGCCAATGGGCATCGAGTTCTAATGGAATCTGGTGCCGGTGAGGGTGCCAATTATTCCGATAAAGACTATAGTGAGGCCGGTGCTGAAATCTCCAATGATACCAAGAAGGTATTCTCTTGTCCGCTTATTCTAAAGGTAGAACCCCCTACCCTTGCAGAAATTGATTTATTGAATCCGCAGGCAACTATTATTTCAGCCCTTCAGATAAAAACCCAGTCAAAAAAGTACTTTGAGCAATTGGCTAAGAAGCGCATAACGGCGATTGCATTTGAATACATACGTGACGATGACGGAAAATTTCCTGCCGTTCGCTCGCTAAGTGAGATTGCCGGTATTTCTTCCATTCTCATAGCTTCAGAATTAATGGCGGTTACCAATAAAGGAAATGGATTGATGTTTGGTAATATTAGTGGAGTGCCTCCAGTCGAAGTAGTGATTATTGGCGCAGGCACTGTTGGGGAATTTGCAGCAAGGTCTGCACTGGGTCTGGGTGCCAATATCAAGGTCTTTGATAATTCGTTGACCAAACTTAGAAAAATTCAAACCAATTTAAATCGCACGGTCTATACCTCCACCATACAGCCAAAAAATTTATTAAAGGCACTTAAACGCTGCGATGTGGCAATAGGTGCGGTGAGGGGAACAGACCGTTCCCCAATCCTAGTTTCAAGTAGTATGGTCGAACACATGAAAAAAGGAGCCGTTATCATTGATGTGAGCATCGACATGGGCGGTTGTTTTGAAACTTCTGAGATTACCGACCACGACAGACCGACCATTGAAAAATTTGGGGTTATTCATTACGGGGTGCCCAATATTCCGTCGCGATATCCAAGAACATCTACCATTTCAATTAGTAATATCTTTACACCTTACTTACTTAAAATTGGGGAAGATGGCGGACTTGAAAATTCATTGCGCTTTGATAAGGGACTTAGAAACGGATTGTATATGTACCATGGTATTTTGACCAACAAATCGGTGGGTGATTGGTTTGGCCTTTCTTACAATGACATCAACTTCTTGATTTTTTAATGGACAGTGGATTTTTGAAGCGTTTGGGATGGTACCTTGTTGGTTTCTCAATAGGATTGGTTTTTTTAGTTTTTTTTGTGAAGAAAAAAGCCGGGGAGTCTGGAATTGAATTTTGCTATTTGCCCAACTGTAGGGTTCTAAAGGATATTCGTTCAAAACCATTTTTGATGGAAGGTTCAACAGCAGATACCATCTACTTCAGCGATATGGATAAGGAGGTTAAAAACATATTGACTGATGGTGATATCGATTTTGAACAAAGTAATACTAAAAGTATCCCTTGTAAAACCTATCGTATTACCTATGAAAAGATGGTACTGATAGTAGAGAACTGTCCAGAACAGGCCACGATTAAAGAAACTTTGGTTTCGAAAGATTAGTTAAATCTTCCTTCTTTTTTTCTCTGCTTTAAGCAATTGTAATTCTCGTGAGGTCTGACCTGCAACCGAAGTATTTTCCTCGGCCCTTCTTATTAAATATGGCATTACATCACGAACCGGTCCATAGGGTAGGTATTTAGCGACATTATACCCGTGTTCGGCTAGGTTAAAACTGATGTGGTCGCTCATACCAAAGAGCTGTCCGAACCAAATTCGGTTATCATTATGAGCAACTTTATGCGTTTCGAGCATTTCCATTAATTTATAGGAACTCTCTTCATTATGGGTACCTGCGAAAATGGCAAACACTTCTAAATTCCGCATCATAAAATCAATTGCAGCATCAAAATTTTCATCAGTGGCCTGCTTTGAAATGCAAATGGGACTTTTATACCCTCGTTCCTCCGCTCTTGTGTTTTCCTTTTCCATGTAGGCCCCTCTTACTGCTTTAATACCAACCTTAAATCTTTCGTTGACTGCCATTTCTCTCAGGTTCTTTAGAAAGTCCAAACGGTCCCAGCGATACATCTGGGCAGTATTAAAAACTACCACCCTGTTCGTATTGTACCTGCGCATCATTTCAAGACAAAGCTCATCAGCAGCATCTTGAATCCAACTTTCTTCAGCATCAATCAATAATGAGACTTCTAGATCATAAGCTTTTTTGCAGGCCTTATCATAACGATTTATGACTCGTTGCCATTCCGCCTCTTCTTCTTCAGTAAGGGCTAAGCCATCATTCTTCTTCTCCAACAAACCAAACCGTCCAAAAGCTGTCGGCTTAAATACCGCAAAAGGGATGGCATTCTTTTCCTTTACAAAATCCAAAACCCGCAAGATATTTTCGAGAGCACCGTCTAACCTATTTTCCATTTCCTGGCCTTCCACCGAATAGTCCAAAATTGAACTCACCCCTTTTTGAAACATTTTGTCAATAATAGGTAGGCAATCCTCTTCATTTACCCCTCCACAGAAATGATCAAAGACTGTGGCCCGAATCAATCCTTCCACAGGCAAATGGGCGTTTATTGCAAAATTGGTAACGGCAGTTCCAATACGGACCAAGGGTTCATTCGATATTAGCTTGAATAGAAAATAGGCCCGTTCGAGTTCGGAGTCACTCTTCAGGGCAAAAGCGGTTGCGGTATCTTCAAAAATTCTACTCATATCTGGCAAATTAGCAATACGAACAAAGATAAGTAGGTGTTAAATATTCTTTTAATCAATTTATACCTTTCTTTGACCCATATTTGATGACCATGGAATCAGTTCTTAATACGACACACGAAATTCATTTTGATGAAATGGCTATTGCAGTTCTCAGCCAACGGCTTACCCAAACCCAATATTCCAAGGTATTTGTGCTCGTTGATGAGAATACCAAAGAACATTGTCTACCCGTATTTGAATCGTTCTTTGACCACACTATAGATGCGGTAATGACCATTAAAGCTGGGGAGGTATACAAGAACATTGCAACTTGTTCAATGGTTTGGACAGAATTATCACAACTTGGTGGTGATCGCAAAAGTTTGCTCATCAATCTGGGCGGTGGGGTAGTCACCGATTTGGGCGGGTTTGTTGCAGCGACTTTCAAGAGGGGCATTGATTTTATAAATGTACCCACTACCCTATTGGCAATGGTAGACGCCTCTGTCGGAGGCAAAACCGGAGTTGATTTAGGAAACCTCAAAAATCAGGTTGGGGTTATTGAGCAACCTGAAATGGTTTTGATACTCCCAGAATTTCTAAAAACCTTAGATGAACGGGAATTGAGGAGCGGATTTGCAGAAATGCTAAAGCACGGCTTAATCATGGACAGTGATTATTGGGAGAGTCTTTGTTCCAATAT
>CAYNUM010000277.1:0-4280 GCA_964400025.1 uncultured Croceivirga sp. | reverse complement strand
GCCCCGAAGGAACTTCGTACCGCACAGAAAACTCACCTGGCCCTTTTAAACTTGGAAGTTTTAAGCTGGCTTTAATGGCTGAAGAGGAGCCTTTTATTGTTCCTATCGTGCTCGTCAATTTTGACCATCGTATCAAAGACAATATTTACTACTGTAAAATTTATCCACCTTTTAAGCTCAGTGAGAGGGTAAGGTCAAATGACACCAAAGAAATCTTGGATTTTGTACATCAGTACGAAAAAACATATGCCGAATATGTAGAGCTGGCCCGTCAGGCTTCCCAGCAAATGATGAAAACCCCAATGGCTAAAGAACAGCTGGAAGAACCACCAGAAATGTGGGGTAATGAGATTAAAAGACTGAAACGACGGGTAGCCAAAATCAAAAATGATGAAGAACCCATAGTATTTTATGGAAGCTCATCCATTCGGCTTTGGGTCAATATGAAGAAAGACCTAAACCCGTTGAGTGTTCTGAACCTTGGGTTTGGGGGCTCTTCTTTTGCTTGGTGCATTCATTACTTTTCAGAAATTTTCAAAGGGGTAAATCCTCAAAAAGTCGTCTTATATGCTGGTGAAAATGACCTAAGCGACGGTAAAACCCCAAATGAGGTTTTGGCCGATTGTAAAGAATTGGTATCACTTATAACCACCAAATATCCTGAAACGGAACTGGCCTTAATAAGCCTAAAACCCAGTGTTGAGCGGGAAGCACTTATCCCAACAATTATGGAGACCAATTTGCTGCTTTCAAGATACTTCATCGGTGAACTCAATGCACAGTTCATCAATGTATTCGCAAGAATGATAACCTCAGACAATCGACCAAAACCAGAACTTTACCTTAGTGACGGACTACATCTCAACAAAGCAGGCTACAAAATTTGGAGCACGGTCATCAAAGAGGCCTTACTGGCTTTTGAAACTTCCTAGCTACATATACTTACAAACTAGGAAACCTTTATAAAATCAGTACGAACCATTTCATTGGAAAGAAGCACCTCATCAAAATTGACGCCTTCAATAGGTTTAATGGTTTCTGTTTCAAGGTCCCATTCTATTCTTTTTCCTAATTTCCAAGAAAGACCCGCCATATGGGCGGCAATCGCCTCTTCAAAACCCTCTTTGATTCCGCAACTTACCTGGCCTCCGTTTTTAATGGCACTCAACCATTCTCGCATATGTAAAAAGGTTGAATCAACACGCTTGCCGTCGATATAGGTCCACATCAATCCTTTATCTGCAAAATATTGCGAGGTGGCCGATGATACCGCATCAGGACTATTTGCACTAGGGTTATACTGATAAATTGGTACTCCAGGACTCATCTTGCCTTCTTCAAGCATTTCACTGTACCGCGTAGAACCCCCATCGGGCCAAATGGTGAGCCTATTGCCCAATTCCATGGTACCGTCATGCCCCATCAAAATTGTTGGTCTATTAAAGCCATTGCCCAATGTGGCGCTGTAACAAAATGTCATTCCGTTTTCCTTGCCTTTAACCTGACTACTTCCCGTGCTAAAATTGGGAAACTCCATATTGACTTGCATCACATCAGGTACATTTCTTCCATCATTGTGCGTATAAACCCCTCCTGAGGCCATTACCGATTCAGGAATGCCAATATTCAATACGCAATTCAACCGGTCATAATCGTGGGTCAATAGATCCCCTGAAAGCCCCGAACCATACGCCCACCACTTTCGCCACCTAAAGAAATGGTTTTTATTAAAGGGCACCTGTGGTGCAGAACCCAAAAACTGTTGCCAGTCAATGGTATTTGGGCTCGCTTCTTCCATGATTTCATAATTCCAAGCCCCGTTATCATCATTTCTATTGGTATTGGTCTGAATTAGTGAAACATGACCCAACGCACCTTTGTCAACAATATCTTTTGCGGTTCTAAAACTTAAGGTTTGTCGATGCTGGTGACCCACTGCAAATACTGCATTTGAGTTCAGTGCAGCTTCACGTAGGCGATATGTTTCTTCGATGGTATGCGTCATGGGCTTTTCAACATAAACGTGGACCCCCTGATTCAATGCATAGATTGAAATAGGAGCGTGCCAATGATCGGGTGTGGCAATCACCACCGCATCAATCACACCACTATCAATCATTTCTTGATAGGTGTTATATCGTTTGACCGAATTGTTCTCAGTCGAGAATGACCGCAAAGCTTTTTCGGCACGATAGTCGAAAATATCGCATACCCCTGCCAAGTGTACATTAAGTTTCTCTTGATTCTTAAAATCTTCCAAACCTTTATTATTGGGATTTTCTTGAACTTCGATTTCCATTTCTTGCAACCACTCTTCAGTAGCAAACCCAAGTGAGCGACATAATTGTTCACCTCGAATACCAAAACCAATAATTCCAACGCGAACCGGCTCCCCTGAAATTCCGGGAACTGCAGGAGGCAATGAAGGTTGAATGTTCAGTTGTTCCAAAATCACTTCACGCTCACGTCTTTTGCCTACAGTAGTTGCAGCGCCAGCCCACCAAACTGCGCCCAACACAGGTATTCCACCCAAACCTTTTAAGAGGTCTCTTCTAGTCCATTTCATTGCTTACCAATTTTTGTTTACGTAAAGATTTAATCCCGAATAAGTGTCCTGTAGGAAAGTAGAACAACAAAAGAAGCGCCACCATTTCGATTAGATTTTTATTGACCAACCAATAGTTGCCTTCCACATTGAGCTGCGTCAAGCCTGGAAATGGGGGATGCGCCAAATAGTACATGGTCAGTAACCCTATGCCAACAAAGGCACCAAATTTCTCAAAAACACCCAATAACAAGGTGAAACCCACTAGCAATAAAGCGGCCATGTTCAAAGTATCGACCCAACCAATGATGGATTCATTGGCCAACATGGTAAATACTGATTTTAAAGGTCCTTGTGCTGAGGCCAGATAACCAAAGGCTGTCCAGTCTGGATTATATAATTTCACAATACCCTCATACAAAAAGTGCCATCCAATTAAAACACGTAGCATGATGACACACATTTCAATTCTAGATTTTTTCTCCATATAGCTATCTGTTAGTTGTTGATTTTGGTCCAGTTTCAATTTGTGTTTTTCATTGAAACATGAAACCAAATGGAACATAAAACTATCCTGTTCAAAGCAGAAATAAAATGATATGCATCAGGTTTTGAGGACGTAAAAAACAGAAATAACTCTGCCAAAATGTGACCTAAACCGGAATATGGGTTCTAATTCGGTATAACTAATCTTTTGAACAATGAAAAAATATGTTGCAGAATTTCTGGGTACCCTTTGGTTGGTACTCGGCGGTTGTGGTAGTGCCGTTTTGGCCGCTGCCTACCCGGAATTAGGTATCGGCTTCGTTGGTGTGGCCCTTGCCTTTGGTCTAACCGTTGTTACCATGGCTTATGCCATTGGCCACATTTCAGGTTGCCACTTAAACCCAGCCGTTACTTTGGGCCTTATGGCAGCCGGTAGGTTTGACAAAAAAGAGGTCTTTCCCTATATTATTGCCCAACTTTTGGGTGCGATTGCTGGAGCAGGATTTTTATACCTTATTGCCACTGGGAAACCGGGTTTCGAAGTAGGCGGCTTTGCCGCTAACGGATTTGCTGAACATTCCCCCGGTGGATATGGAATGACCTCAGCCTTCGTGACTGAATTAATATTGACCTTTTTCTTTTTGATTATCATTCTTGGTGCCACTCATTCAAAAGCTCCTGCCGGGCTTGCCGGTCTAGCAATAGGTTTGGGATTGACCTTGATTCATTTGATAAGCATACCTGTAACGAATACCTCTGTCAATCCTGCGCGAAGTACCAGTCAGGCCCTTTTTGCTGATGGTAGCTGGGCAATTCCGCAGTTATGGTTGTTCTGGATTGCTCCAATTCTCGGAGCTTTATTAGCGGGAGTTGTATATTCTTTTCTTGCCCCCGAAGAATAAAGGGATAACAACTATGTGAAGAGCCCTGGTAGAACCGGGGCTTTTTTTATTGATGTATTTTACGAGAAAACCGAATCTTAGGGCCCTTGGATTGGTTTAGAGCCTTTGGTGATTCAGAGGCATTCAGAGGTTGACCGTACAAATCAAAATCTGAAGCTTCGGTAATCGAAACCTTGGTAAAGTCACCTACTTTAACATAGTGCTGCCGTGCATCTATAAGAACTTCATTGTCAACATCAGGAGAATCGAATTCCGTGCGCCCTACGAAGTAGTTACCCTCTTTTCGGTCTATGATGCATCTAAAGGTCTTACCAATTTTTTCTTGGTTCAGCTCCCATGAAATTTGG
>CAYNUM010000276.1:0-4304 GCA_964400025.1 uncultured Croceivirga sp. | reverse complement strand
GATAGTAGAACCGATGAAGATCAAATAGGTGCCAGCTATGAAGAATTGGAATGGGCCATGAAAATGGATGATGAAGGAAAAGCCATAGAAGATTTTTCTGACAGGGAAAAAGAGGTATTCACCATCTATAAAAGATACAATACCGCAAACAAACATAAGATGATTCCTATACCCATATGTGAAATTCCTGATTCACTAAAAGATGCATCTTAACCCCAATTATCGGAATTAAGACGAATAAAACCCCATAAATTCTATGGTTTTCATAAAATTTTGAGAATTTTACGGTAAGAAATAGTTAACTTGCTTTCGAAATTTGTAGGTGATTAGCTACTAAAAATTAAACTACGACTAAAACTAAAGTAAAACAAAACCACAATGATTAAAGTATTAATTGCTGACAGCCACCCAATTGTACGATTGGGAATTAAGCAGGTACTGGACACTACGTCAGATGTTGAAGTAGTTGCCGATGTCTCTTCCACATCTGAACTTTTTAAGACGTTGGAAAAGATAACACCGGATGTTGTCATGCTAGAAATGGATATTCCTGAAATCAATGGGATAGCCACTTTAAGAAAAATGAAACAAGATTTTCCAAGCACCAAAGTATTGATGTACAGTGGACAGTCTGAAGATGTTTACGCCTTGAGCACCATTCGTGCCGGAGCGTTCGGTTACCTATCAAAAACAGCCGATGT
This sequence comes from uncultured Croceivirga sp., assembly GCA_964400025.1. Taxonomy (GTDB): domain Bacteria; phylum Bacteroidota; class Bacteroidia; order Flavobacteriales; family Flavobacteriaceae; genus Croceivirga. Next base: position 3,603 of record CAYNUM010000276.1, on the reverse strand, counting down.
AGATTATATTATTTCTGCCATTAAGAAAGTTGCTGAAGGCAATATGTTTATTACCAATGAATTAGCACAACGTCTTGCCTTTGATGAAGGAACGCAAAAACCAAGAAGGTTCTTTAGAAAACTATCTACTCGAGAGGTAGAGGTGTTAAAGCTTTTGGCCAGCGGCAAACGAAACAAAGAGGTTGCTGAAGGTTTGAATCTTAACGAAAAAACAGTTAGTACGTACAAAGCCCGTTTGATGCGTAAGTTGAACGTGGATAACCTTGTGGATCTTTTACAACAAGCAAAAGCCTTGGAATTATATTAAAAGACACCATTTGATTAAAAAAAAACCCCGGTTGCTCCGGGGTTTTTGTTGTTATGATAATACTCTATTGAGCTTTTCGTTCAACAATTTGTTCAATTGGAGGTAATTCATAATCTCCTCTAACACCTCTGAATTGTGTTCAGTAGAATTCTCAGTGCCTTTCTGAAGTAACGAAATTCTATTTTTAATTAAACTACAACGAAGGGTCAGTATCGTCTCACTCACCAATTGGGCGACACCATATTCTTTTGATTTGGGATAAATGTCTTTGCTTTCCCAGTTGTGCAATTCATATTTTTCCTCTTCCATCAAAATAGATGAAACCTCATTGGCAATTTCCTGATTTAGCCCGGCAATGAAAGTATTGATTGAAAAATCACTTTCAGCATTCAGTTTCTGTACCAAGCTATAATACACCTCTCTAAAGAGTTGGTTTGAAAGCTCAATTTCATCCTCCTGTAAGTCGAGATATACTTTTTCATAAACCTTGGCTTCAATGGTTTCGGGTACTAAAATCAAATTTCCTTCCTCGTCCTCTTTTAGAACCAAGTCTTCAAACTCTTGTTTTTCATTACCATAGAGCAGCAATAGCTCTATAATTTTCCGTTCCAGTTCGTTTTGAACATTGACCTTTTCCACAGGTTGTTCATTTTTGACCACTTCAAAGGTCTTCTGTTGTTCCTTTTTTACTTTTTTGGCAGCATCGGTAATTCCCTTTTTATTGATTTGTGCCAAGGTATTGTAAAGTACCTCCTCAGAAACGGACATCATTTTGGCGCATTCCTGAATATAGATTTCTTGTTTTATACGATCCGGAATCTTGGCTATTGAACTTACGATATCACGAACGGTATCCGCCCGCTTTATTGGGTCATTGGCTGCCTCCTGGGCCAGCAATGAGGTCTTGAACTGGATAAAATCTTTTGAATTTTCCTCTAAATAAAGTACGACATCCTCGTAGGCATTGTTTTTTGAAAAACTGTCGGGATCTTCTCCATCAGGAAAAGTGCATACCTTAACGTTCATACCCTGTTCCAAAATCAGGTCGATACCTCGAAGCGATGCGCGCAATCCTGCAGCATCTCCATCGAAAAGTACAGTAATATTTTTGGTCAATCGATTGATCAGACGAATCTGTTCTGGCGTTAATGCCGTACCACTTGAGGCGACCACATTTTCAATACCTCTCTGATACATTTGAATAACATCGGTATACCCCTCGACCAAATAGCAATTATCTTCTTTCGAAATAGCCTGCTTGGCATAATATATACCATAAAGCACCTTACTCTTATGATAGATATCACTCTCAGGAGAGTTCAAATATTTTGCCGCCTTTTTATCATAGGTCAAGATTCGACCGCCAAAACCTAACACACGTCCACTCATCGAATGGATGGGAAACATCACCCTACCCTTAAAACGGTCAAAGGTTTTTTGTGCCCCTCCGGTTTGTTCTTTTACAATGGTAAGTCCGGTCTTCTCCAAAAACTCCAATTGGTAGCTATCCTCTAAGGCAGTTTTTGTAAAGGCCTCCCATTCATCAAGAGAATAACCCAGTCCGAATTTTTTGATGGTCTCATCACTAAAACCACGTTCTTTAAAATAACTGAGGCCTATAGCCTTGCCCGGTTCGGTTTCCCAAATGGTTTTGACGAAATATTTCTGAGCGTATTCAGAAACCAAATACATGCTTTCGCGTTCATTAGCCTGAGCTTTTTCTTCATCGGTACGTTCAGTTTCCTCAATCTCGATATTGTATTTTTTTGCCAAATAACGAATGGCCTCAGGGTAGCTAAAGTGTTCGTGTTCCATAAGAAAGGCGACCACATTGCCTCCTTTTCCGCTACTGAAATCCTTCCAAATCTGCTTCACCGGACTTACCATAAAACTAGGAGTGCGTTCATCAGAAAAGGGACTCAGACCTTTGAAATTGGACCCAGATTTTTTGAGCTGTACAAAATCACCAATTACCTCCTCGACGCGGGCGGTTTCATATACTTGATCTATAGTCGTTTTTGATATCATAAAGGTCTTCCCCTAACCTAATCCTGAGAGGGAAACTTGATTATATAGGGGCGATAAAAATATGAAAAAAAGATACCTAGCCCTAGATGATTAAAATGCAGGTTATAACTCTATTGGACATCGCTTATTTTTGAGCAATGATTTTATTTTTCGGAACACGCCCAGGAAAACCCACACTTCGACCACTTACGAATGTTGCTTGTCCACATTGTGGACAGATTGGAACCCTGCAACTGGTTGAACAGGCTAACTATTTTCATTTGTTCTGGATCAAACTTTTCAAAATCAATACACGTCATTATGTGGAATGCTCTCATTGTAAAGGTGTATTTTATGAGCATGAGTTTTCTTCTGAGATGAAAAAAGCTATAAACTAAAAAAAGCCCCTGAAAATCAGAGGCTGTTGGTTAGTCGATATCAAATCGAAGGCCCAAGGATATATTGCGTTGTTCGATGGGGTTGTCGGTAAATATGGTATTCAAATCATACTTACAGTATAATAAGGTGTTATCAAACCCAACGTAAGCACTTAAACCGTAAATGAGGTTACTCGTATTGTAATCACGCTTAAGCTTTTCTTTAATATTATCTCCATTTTCACTGTACTTCAATTTCTGTCGGGTACCGATATTGAATCCGCCATATCCTCCTATTCCCATTCGAAATTGTCTGTTCAATGAGTATCTAATTTTTTCCTCAGATTGATAATACTTTGAAGGCCCAAATTCAAAATGGATTGGAAACACCAGATTATCCATACGAAGTTTGGACTTGTTCAATTCCAAAGGAAACTCCTGTAACACCGTTTCATTACCATCAATAACGAAGTATTGATTGTCAACAGGTTTAAGCCCGTTAAACTGAAAAGACAGCCCGTAGTGAAAACGTAACCAATTTGAATTTTTGAAAACCCTCGTTCGCCATTGCCAGCCCATCTCAAAAAATCGACTACCTCCTATTTTATAGGGTGAATCATCTAAGGACTGACCATCGATAATGGCATTGTTCAAACCAATAGCAAGTACAAAATCTGAATAGGTACGACGATCATATTTAACCGGCCTTTCTCTATGGTCATCGAAACGAATACCGAAAATTGTAGTCTCTTCACCATCTTCACCACCAATACTGAGCTTCAGACGCGTACCCCATTCTAAAGAATCGAGCTCGTTTGAAGGAATATAATTTTCATTACGTCGCAAAAGGGCGATGTTATTGTCTATTATGGCCAATCTATTCTCTATATTCATAGCCCTTTTTTTGGCAAC
>CAYNUM010000275.1:1536-4311 GCA_964400025.1 uncultured Croceivirga sp. | reverse complement strand
ATTGATCACTGTTGTGATCTGATATTCGTCTGTAATCTCTTGAATAAGATTGTCTATTAAGATAGCTGTTTTAGGGTCCAAGCCAGAGTTGGGTTCGTCACAAAACAGATACGTCGGATTCATTACAATAGCCCGTGCAATGGCCACCCTTTTTTGCATTCCACCTGAAATTTCGGAAGGATACTTTTTATGCGCGTCTACTAAATTCACCCGTTCCAAAACCGTATTCACGCGCTCTTCCATTTCATGGATGTCTTTTTTGGTAAACATTTCCAAAGGAAAACGAACGTTTTCTTCTACTGTCATTGAATCGAACAAAGCACTGCCTTGAAATACCATGCCCATGTCTTGGCGAAGGTCACGTTTTTCATCATTGCTCAGTTCTGAATATGTTTTGCCGCTGTAACAAATATTGCCCTCTTCCGGAATAAAAAGACCTAAAAGGGACTTTAAAAACACCGTCTTTCCAGAACCGCTTTGACCGATGATGAGATTGGTCTTTCCCCGTTCAAAGGTCGTTGTAATGCCCTTTAAAATATGGGCATCGCCAAATGACTTATGTATGTTTTCAACTTCAATCATTGACCTAAGAGCAATTGGGTGAGTACGTAGTTCAAAATAATAATAATGACACTGGTCCACACAAATGAGGTCGTGGCTGCCTTGCCCACTTCCAATGCTCCGCCACGCATGTAATACCCAAAATAAGAGGGAACGGTGGCAATGATAAATGCAAAGACCAAACTCTTTATAAAAGCATAGGTCACATGAAAGGGAATAAAATCAATCTGAAGGCCTTGAATAAAATCGCCACTGGGCGCGTAGTTCCCAAAAACAGCAGCGACCCATCCACCGAGAATTCCCATATACATGGCAATGGCCACGGCAAAAGGAAAAAACAGCATAGCGATAATCTTAGGAAAGACCAGATAATTCAATGAATTGACTCCCATGACCTCCAAGGCATCTATTTGCTCCGTAACGCGCATGGTGCCTATACTTGAAGTAATATACGAGCCAACCTTTCCGACCATAATTATTGAGGTAAAGGTTGGAGCGAACTCCAATATGACCGATTGCCTAGTGGCAAAGCCAATTAAGCTTTTCGGGATAAACGGATTTGTTAGGTTGAGGGCAGTCTGTATGGTAACCACCCCGCCAATAAAGAAGGAGATAAAAATGATAATGCCCATTGAGCCGTAAATCAGCTCGTCGATTTCTTTGAAAATCAGGGTTCTCATCATGGTCCATTTTGTGGGTTTTTTAAAAACCTCCCAAACCATTATGAAGTATTTGCCAATGGCAGCAATATATTTCATGCACTAATTTGTATCAGCTATGGTAAAAATAGCAATAAAGCTCGGTATTCAATCTTTAATTTGATTTTGATGGAGCTTCTTGAATGCTAATGATTTTCCTCCTATTTCAATTGCTTTTTACCGGTTTTAAAATCTTTGGTAATTACGGCCCGGTCGTACTCTTCACCCAATACGGTGTAAGCGACATAGGTAAGTTTATCATCTTCTATGGTAATCACCTGATAGAACTGAGTTTGTTCTGCTGTTTTATCTGCTTGGTAACCTTCGGAGGAATATGATTCCAACTGGTCCATGGCCAAACCGTATTGCTTCGGTCCACTTACTGAAGTCACATAAACCGTACCTAGGCTACTATCACTGGTAGTATCAGCCGTTCTTATCGGAACGTGACCCCGGGCATAGGTGTGGTCGTGACCGTTGAGTACCAAATCAACATTGTATTTGTCCAATAGGGGCTTCCAATTTTCTCGAGCAAACTGGAAATCACGACCCTTTGCGGGAGAGAATATGGAATGATGACAAGTAATAATGTTCCATTTTGCAGTGGAACTTTTAAGTTGTTTCTCTACATATTCCGTTTGTGATTCGAGCTGATCATTTGAATTCAGCACAATTATTCGAATATCTTGATAATCGACAGTGTATACGGTTTCCTGTAATTCAGGAGCCAAGCTTTTTTCAATGGGCAAGGTAAATTGTGGTTTCCACTGTATGGCCAGTTTTCTACTTTCTCCTTCTGCCATTGGTCGAAATTCATGATTTCCGACTACTGGTATTGCGGTCCATTGACTATGAATGAAGCCACCGGCCTTGTACCATTCAGCCCATTCGAAATCGCGATGTGCGTTATTGATTAAGTCACCTGCATGAACTACAAATGAAGCGTTAGGTGCAGTTTGATAGGCCATTCGAATTACACGTGACCAGTGGTCGAGTACCTCATTTTGGGCGTCACCAAAATACACAAATTGCGTAGGATGATATCCCTTTTTTGCCGTTCTAAACTGAATCCACTCAGACCAAAATTCTTCACCATCCCCAACGCGATAAGCATATAGTGTATTGGGTTCTAAATCCTTAAAAACAGCACTGTGATAATTGACCAGTAAAGAATTGTTGCCTTTGTACTGACCCAAGTCAAATTCTTCAGTTATTGCATTAACTGTTTTTGAGTTTTCTACAAAACCAGAGTTCACCGTTGCTTTTGCAATTTGTGCTACGGCCTTGGTGATACTATTGTCCGTTCGCCAAGTAACGGCTCTATTGGTGGCGGGGTCACCATGGAATGTTAAAATAGTGCGATCTGGGTCTTTGCTGGGAATTTCCCAATGGTGCAAGCCTTCATGGCTGTGGTTATGCTGTGCAGCAATTGGAATTGCAAAGATGCCAAACGCCAAAACAAAAAATAAAGTTAGGTGCCTATTTGTCGCCATTATTCTCTTTTTAAGGATTGGGA
>CAYNUM010000275.1:0-1436 GCA_964400025.1 uncultured Croceivirga sp. | reverse complement strand
AAAAATAAAGTTAGGTGCCTATTTGTCGCCATTATTCTCTTTTTAAGGATTGGGAAAATTAGCAATAAATAAAGCGTAATAACTTCTTTTTTTAGTTATTATCACATTAAATATTGACAAGTAAGAGGAGCTAGAACCTATACCTCGATTTGATTTAGTTTGTTCATCTTTTCGATTAAATCACCGGTTATGGCAACAACCGAGGGTTTAGGGATATTATCTTCATCAAAAGGCCACAGGCTAGTAGGATTGTTCAAGTCAGTAGTTTGTTCGCCCGGATGCTGAACGCTTAAAAACAGCGTTTTTCCGTCTGGTGAAAACCATGGACCAGTAAGTTCAGCATCTTTTGGTGCTGAAGCCACGCGAATTACCTTTCCTGCATCTTTTCCATATCTAGGTATGATAAACAGGCTATTGTTCTTAAATGGCATGTAGGGCCCATCAGGTAAGTTCATTGAACTGCCAGACATATCACTTGTCATCCACAGATTACCCGCTTGATCAAATGCCAAATTATCAGGGCACGAAAAACCATTTTCTTCTCCGCCGGCCAAATATGTCGAAGCAGTGAAATCGAGCGCATCAAATGCACCATTGGTTTCTTCAATTTTTAGAATAGAACCGTGAAAATCGTCTTTACTTTTGTTATTGGTAAGTGAGACAAAAATATGCCCCGTGATAGGGTCAATTTCAATGTCTTCCGGGCGATTGAGCTCAGTGGCTCCCAATAGTTTTGCCGCTTCTCGTGCCCTTACCAAAACTTCGGTCTGGTCTTTAAACCTGTTTTTGAGAATGGGCTGATTTTCCCAGTCAAGGGGCAACCACTTACCATTAACCGTATCAGCGACATATAATGTGCCCTCTTTTAGGGAGTTTGGTTTGGAGGACACAAATTTGTACAAGTGCTCGTTGTTCTTATCATCTCCGGTGTAGGCTACCACCCGATTATCCGCTAATTGATATAAAGTGCAACATTCATGTGCAAACCTCCCCAAGGCAATGTGTTTTTGAGCTGCCCCGTCCTTTGGGTCAATTTCTACTACCCAGCCATAATGTTCAGGGGGGTATTGGTAAAAGTTCTCCCAACCATAGTACATACTTGCTTTGTGCGAAGCTTGGTTGTTTTCATCATAAACCGTCTCTCCATAAAAACCGTCGTAGTTTTCTTCGCAAGTAAGAAATGTATTCCATGGTGTGATACCTCCTGAACAATTGGCCAATGTGCCAATTGCAGAAGTTTTCCCTTTGATGGGTGTATCCCAGTTTAGGGGTATCTCAGTCTTAGCGGTAATTCTTCTATTATGAGGGTCGTTATGAACGATTTGCCAAGTGTCGTTTTCTTTTCGAATCCTCACGATACTGCCACCTACGTTGTACAGTTCTTTGTCGACCTCTTCTTTTGTACGAATTTGTTCGGGTGGGGTGGGTTTATCACC
>CAYNUM010000274.1:0-4337 GCA_964400025.1 uncultured Croceivirga sp. | reverse complement strand
GTTTTATTGATGTCCAGTCCAAAAGCGAGCCAAGCGGCAGCTGTAGCATAGGTGTTTTGTCGTAATTCCTCTCCATTTTTAATTTGTGTGAGGGAATGCATGTCAGCAATGAACAAAAAGGAATCGTTTTCTGGTTGCTGAGCCATATGAATTGCTGGAATGATTGCGCCTAAGATATTCCCCAAATGGGGGACACCTGTACTTTGAATGCCCGTAAGAATCCGTGCCATTTATAAAATTTAAGCGATAAAAGTAACAATCCAATAGCTCTAAAAAAAGCTATTTTTGAATTGTGCTAACGCTATTCAAGAACATCGGCCGCGCCCTTTATCGAATTTGGTTTTATATACTAGTTGCCGTACCCATTTTGTTGTTTTCTCCCCTTTTGTTCTTAACCACACTTTCTGAAAAAACATATGGTTCCTTTTATTGGCTGGCAAGAAACATTTGGGCGAAAACTATCTTATTCGGAATGGGTTGTCCACCAAGGGTCCAGCGGCTTCAAATCATGGAACCTGAAAAAAGCTATATGTTGGTTGCGAACCATACCAGCATGCTCGATATCATGTTGATGTTTTATGTAAGTAAAAATCCTTTTGTGTTTGTTGGAAAACAAGAATTGGCAAAGATTCCTGTTTTTGGGTTTTTCTACAAAAGAGTTTGTATTCTGGTGGATAGGGATAGCGCAAAGAGCCGCACTGCTGTTTATCGAAGTGTTCGAAACCGACTGAAAAACGGATTGAGCATTTGTATTTTTCCTGAGGCAGGGGTCCCCGATGAAGAGGTGATGTTGGACCGATTTAAGGATGGCGCTTTTCGAATGGCCATATTGCACGAAGTACCTGTGGTTCCAATGACCTTTTTTGATTGTAAAAAACGTTTTCCATGGTCTTTTTTTAGTGGAGGTCCGGGAGTTCTTCGAGTAAAGGTGCAGCATTTTGTGGAAACCGGCCTTTTGGAAACAGAGGATACCTCAACTATTCGGGAAGAAACACGAACGATGATTCTAGAGGACTTGGAAAAAGATCAATTCGTTAAAACTTAAAATTCAGACCACTGTAAACCCCCACAGAATAGGGCATAAAATTACCCACGCTATCAGAAAACGTGTTCAATTGATACTTGAACATTGGTTCAACGTTGAATTGCAGTTTTTGTGAAATTTGATAATTAAAACCGATACCAACATTCGTACTGAAATTAATATCATTGGCATTGTTGGCACTACCCATTTCGGTAATAAGTTGGTCGGATTCTAGACTAACCGCGTTATCTAAAAGAAACAGTGAGCTAAAACCACCAATAAGATTGACCCCAAATTTCTTGTCTACCAATGCATATTTGAGTTCCATTGGCACTTCTATATAACCTAATTGCTGTACCATATTACCTTCAAAGGGCTGGGCACCTCCGCCAACAGCAGAATTAGAGGTAAATGAGGCCGTTTCATTGGTTTTACTTTCTACAACCAGGTTTCTTGAAGTCTGCGAGTATGTAATATTATCAATCAACTGGCTCGTCGAAGTGGTCAAGGAAGAAGTAAATACAATATCATTGGTGTCATAACCAAAATCTACTCGATGTATGCCGGAACGAACACTTAACTTATCGCTAATTTGATAGCTAACGGCCATACCATAGCTCAAATTAAGGTTTCCTGATTTTGAATTTCTGGCAAAGTTGGAGTGAATAGGAGAACCTTCACCCAATGAGCTAAAAAACACAGGTGCAATAGATGGCCCCATGGTCCATTTTTTGCCAGAGGTATTCTCTGCAAGGGCATCTTTTTCAAGTTCCTCTTGCTCCGCAATCGCATCATAAATTGATTTTTTGTCCTCCTCAACAGTATTCTCGGCCACTACTACCTTTTCGCTCTCATCTGCCTCCGAGATATTTTGATTCAATGTTGTTTTGTTAACGTCTTGTTCTTTTTGCTCCCCTGTATTAACTGCGATATCAGTTTTGTCTTGGGTTGGAAGCGCATTGAAATCCTTTTGATGCTGTTCGTTACCTAAATCTTTAGTAACCTCTTGTTCTCTATTTGCTGTTCTTGCAATCGCAATATTGGATTGCGATGAAGACTGTTTTCTTTCTGGAATTAAGCTGTGATTGTTAGCATCTTCGTTACCATTAGCACTTGCCTTAGTACGATTATTGTCTTCCTCTTGTTCTACTTCATTATCATTGGTAACGATTTGGGTCTTCGAATCACCTTTAAGAATATTCTTATCGGTATTCTCTGGCTCGATATCATTCACCTTTTGCTCAATATCAACAACAGTTGGCGTTGTGGAGTCTTCATCTGAAACAAATGGATTTGCTAAAAGTAATAACAAGGCTACAGCCGCAGCTGCCCCGCCCAGTTGCCACCAGATTGGGATAACCCGTTTTTTCTTTCTTCTATCCAAAGAAGATGAAATGTTCTCCCAAACTTTTTCATCCGGAGTCTCCGAAAAGTCCCTGAACTTTTCTTTGAATAGATTATCTAGATTATTTTTTTCCATCGTTTCTTGGTTAAGCGATGTTAATATTTTCTTTTTCAATTTTTTCCTTCAAAATCATTCTGGCCCTTGCCAGATTTGATTTTGATGTTCCGGTAGAGGTTCCCAACAATTCGCTGATTTCCTTATGAGAATATCCATCCAATACGTAAAGATTAAACGTCAATCTATACTTGTTGGGTAACTCTTGTATATATTCCAAAAGCCTTGACAGACTAATGTTTGTTGTTTCGTTTTCAAGTGCAATCTCTTCCCCTACATTTTCCGAGACGACATCTAAATGGCGCTCTCTTCGATATTTCTGTAAAACCGTATTTACGGTAATGCGCTTCATCCAGCCTTCAAAAGAACCTTTTTTATTGTATTGCCCTATTTTGTCAAATATTGTCATAAAGGCGTCATGCAGGTTGTCTTCAGCTTCGGTTCGATTTCTCGAATATTTAAGGCACATTCCGAAAAGAACACCGGAGTACTTGCGATAAAGTTCCTCCTGGGCACTTCTGTTCTGTTCCTTACAGTATTTTATGAGTTCATCTTGACTCAAAATATTGGTTAGTTTGTACGATTAGTTAACTCCATCAACCACCGGAACCATATGCTCTAGATATTGCGCGTTTCCATTTTCATCTTCACCATTGTAAAATCGAAACATATAAAACGGTACGTTTTGAACTTCAATGGTGAAAATACCTGACAAATTCTCTTCAGAGGTAGAACAGTCTTCTTCTGTAAGTACTGACCCAATTGCGACAACCGTTGTTGTTCCGTTCTCTTCTGTGAAAACATCAAAGCCTTGAAAATAGGTGCAATTATCCTTTCTGGCAATTGAAACTTCGATGTTGTGTGACTGGTTTAAAACGAGGAAGTTGGGTAAATCAACCTCGGTTATCTCCATGTTCACAAAAAAGAAGTTTTCTCCGGTATCCAGATTACAATTTGTGCAAAGTAAACTGCATACGATGAACATAGCTATCGTAAAAATTCTTTTCATAATCAATACAATTGCAGAAATAAGATGTCGAGAAACCGCTTAGGTTGCGTATTTAAAGGATTCTCAGAAAAATATTTCAAGGGTTTAGTCCCTTAACGCGGCGATGGCTTCTTTTATTTTGGCCTCCAATTCTTCTGAAAGTTCAGGGTTGTCTTCCAAAAGTCCTTTTACGGCATCTCTACCTTGACCAAGTTTGGTGTCGCCGTAACTGAACCACGAACCATTTTTTTTGACGATTTCATACGACACGCCCATGTCCAATATTTCACCAACTTTTGAAATGCCCTCACCATACATGATATCAAATTCTGCCGTTTTGAAAGGAGGGGCAACTTTATTTTTAACCACCTTAACTCGAGTCTTGTTTCCTTGTACTTCCCCGTCGGTGCTTTTGATTTGGGTAGAACGACGGATGTCCAAACGGACGGAAGCGTAGAATTTAAGTGCATTGCCACCTGTAGTAGTTTCAGGATTACCGAACATTACACCAATCTTTTCTCGCAACTGATTGATGAAAATAACGGTACAGTGCGTCTTACTTATGGTTGAAGTTAATTTTCGAAGAGCCTGAGACATTAGTCTTGCATGTAGCCCCATTTTAGAATCGCCCATTTCGCCTTCAATCTCACTTTTTGGCGTTAATGCGGCAACAGAGTCAATGATAACAATGTCAATGGCGCCAGAACGAATTAGATTGTCGGCAATTTCCAAAGCCTGTTCCCCATGATCAGGTTGCGAAATGATTAAATTATCGATATCTACCCCCAATTTTTGGGCATAAAAACGATCAAAGGCGTGTTCTGCGTCAATGAATGCAGCAATACCACCCGATTTTTGAGCTTCAG
>CAYNUM010000273.1:3447-4349 GCA_964400025.1 uncultured Croceivirga sp. | reverse complement strand
AATGACAGGAGATAGCATTCATCTCATCAGTGATTTGGAAACCGAAAAACTGGATTCCCTCCGGGTTATTGAAAATGCCTTCATTATTGCCTTCGACACCATTGGTAAAGAAGGATATAATCAGGCGAAAGGAAAAGACCTTTTTGGTAAGTTCATCGAAAATGAGCTGAAAATCGTTGACCTTGTAAAAAACACAGAGGTCATTTATTACCTCTACAATGATGAGAATGAGCTCATCGGAATAGATAAGACCATTTGCAGTAAAATACGGCTAGAAATGGCAAATAATGACATTGAGGATATTACTTTTTTTACCAACCCAGAAGGAGATATTTATCCTGAAGAAGATTGGCCTTTTGATACCAAAAAACTAAAGGGATTCATTTGGCGGGGTGAAGAACGAATCATGACCAAAGACGAAATTTTTGATGAGGATGATAATTCCATCGAACTTGTTGCAATACGTGGTATCGACGCTCCTATTGATATTGATGCCGAAGAATTGGAACGGAGTAAAGGTCAAAAACCGGTTTCAAAACCACCCAAGGCTAATAATAAAGCAACAAATCCGGAAAAACCGGTGCTCAAACGTGAGACCAGCAACTAAAGGTAGTAGCTATAAAGGCCATTAATCCCTATTACCGATTTCGAACTAGGTAAATGAAGGAAGACTTTTTCAAATATCAAGCCCAGACGACACCTCATCCTCTAGCACTGGAAGTGTCACGAGCAGAGGGCAGTTATATCTATGATATTGATGGAAATGCACATCTCGATTTTGTTGCAGGCGTTTCAGCATGTAGTTTAGGTCATTGTCATCCTAAAGTGGTTCAAGCAATTGAAGAACAGACCTCAAAATATATGCATGTGATGGTCTATGGCGAATATGTGCAAGAGGCAGC
>CAYNUM010000273.1:0-3430 GCA_964400025.1 uncultured Croceivirga sp. | reverse complement strand
ACTACTCAAAATTGTTGGCTTCTAGGTTGCCGAAACCATTGGATACAACTTATTTGGTGAATTCGGGTACTGAAGCCATTGAAGGAGCACTGAAATTAGCGCGACGGGCGACGGGCCGGTCCGAAATAATTGCTGCGGACAAGGCATATCATGGCAATACCATGGGAAGCTTGAGTCTCATGGGTTTTGAAGAACGTAAAGGCGCATTTCGACCCTTGATTCCCGATGTGGGATTCATCACTTTCAATAATGAACAAGACCTTTTAAAAATCACACAGAGAACGGCAGCCGTTGTTTTGGAAACAATTCAAGGTGGCGCTGGTTTCATCACTCCGAAAAATGATTACTTAAGTAAGGTACGCAGGCGTTGTGACGAAGTGGGTGCCCTATTGATATTGGATGAAATTCAACCCGGTTTTGGGCGCACGGGAGCGCTGTTTGCTTTTGAGCATTATAATTGCATACCTGATATTTTGGTAATTGGTAAAGGCATGGCCTCCGGATTGCCCTGTGGGGCCTTTGTGGCTTCTAACCATCATATGTCCCTTTTACAAGAGCAGCCTAAATTAGGTCATATAACTACTTTTGGGGGTAACCCAGTAATCGCAGCCGCTAGCTTGGCTACCTTGAATGAGTTGGTCGATTCTCAACTAATTCCTTCCTCTTTAGAAAAGGAGAAGTTGTTTCGATCACTTCTGGTTCATCCTTTAATCAAAGAAATACGAGGAAAAGGTCTGATGCTGGCCTTGATTGTTGATACACCTGAAATTGCCAACAGTCTAGTGTTGACTGCGGCACGAGAACACTTGATTTTATTCTGGTTACTATTTGAACCACGGGCCGTTCGGATATCGCCTCCACTGACAATTTCTGAAGAAGAAATTGAAAAAGGGTGTAAAAAAATCATCGAAATACTGAACCGATTTCATCAACTCTGTTAACTACTTTGTTGATAATAAACCCAAATCTTGGACTTAATCCCGTCAATTTTCCGACTATTTTTAAATCCATAGTTAAACAAAGCGTGCTTCTATGGCGTTAGAACCTAACGAAAATCCTGAGAAATCAGTCCTCAAGTTCGAATCAATGCTCAAGACAGACGATGTCTACTTCTTCGACGCTGAAGATTTTGAGGAAATCATTCACCACTACTTAAACCAAGGAAAAGTTGCCCTAGGAAAAAAGGCTATCCAAATTGGACTTCAGCAACATCCCCATTCGGCAGAGTTAAAACTACTTAAGGTTGAGGTTTTGGTATTCGAAGATGCCTTTTCGGAAGCCGAGGCAATTTTAGATGAATTACAGCAAGTAGATACCAACAACGAAGAAATCTATATACAACGTGCCAATATTCTATCAAAGCAGGATGATCATCAGGGGGCAATAAACATGCTTACCGAAGCACTTGAAGTAACCGATGACAGTTTTGATGTGTATTCACTAATGGGCATGGAACATCTTTTCTTGGATCATTTTGAAGAAGCCAAAAACTGTTTTATAAAATGTGTCAACTATGATGAGAGCGATTACTCATCATTGTACAATGTCGTCTATTGTTTCGAATTTCTCGGGGATTTTGATGGCGCTATCCACTACCTGAACGATTATCTGGAGCGTAATCCATACTGTGAAGTGGCCTGGCATCAGCTCGGAAAAATGTACTGTTCCAAAGAGATGAACCAAGAAGCCTTGGTTGCATTTGATTTTGCGATTATTTCAGATGATTCTTTCTTGGGTGCCTATTTTGAAAAGGGTCGGGTTTTGGAAAAGTTGGGAAAATATAATGAGGCCATTGAATGCTATGAAACAACAATTTCAATTGACGATCCCACCTCACACGCCTATTTGCGCATTGGAAAATGCCACGAGAAGTTAGGTAATAATGATTTGGCAAAATACTATTATTACAATACAGTTCACGAAGACCCCCTGCTAGACAAAGGTTGGGTGGCAATAACTGAATTTTATTACAAAACGAAAGATTACGAAAAGGCACTGAAATATATCAATAAGGCCATTAATATTGATGGTGAAAACCCCTTGTACTGGAAGAAAAACGCTGAGATTTTCAGTGTTTTGGAGAATTATGACGAAGCTGACTTCGCCTTTAAACAAACTGTCGAACTTGGAAATTACGAATTGGATACTTGGAGAAATTGGGCTAAAATACTCTTAAAGCTCAAAGACTATCAATCTGCAATTCAAGTGGTATCACAAGGTTTGGAGTTCTATCCAGAAAATGCTGAGCTGCACTATATTTTATCGGGACTACATTTAAAAACCGATAACCAATCATTGGCTCGAGAAAAATTACATGAAGCTTTGCAATTAAATCCTGAAAAATCAGTTGTATTCTTGCATCTTTACCCTGAATTTGAACAATTGGAATGGGTACAAAAGAGCATAAAGACCAACAACAAGGCATCTACCTAACCGCTCCTAAATTTTAGTATATGGCTCGTAAGCTAATCGACTATGCCATCATCACCTTAAAAGGTATGGCAATGGGCGCTGCTGATGTGGTTCCCGGTGTTTCAGGAGGTACAATCGCATTTATCTCAGGTATTTACGAAGAATTGATTTCCTCAATTAACCAAATTAAACCCTCAATGATCTCGACCTGGAAAAGTGAAGGTTTCGGGGTCTTTTGGAAAAATTTGAACGGTAATTTTCTGGTAGCGCTATTTCTCGGGATATTTATCAGTGTGTTGAGTTTAGCCAAATTTCTGAGTTGGCTACTGGAAAATCAGCCTATTCTATTATGGTCTTTCTTTTTTGGACTGGTTTTGGCCAGTATTTTCCTTGTTGGTAAAGAAATCAAAAAATGGAATTTTGCTACGGTGCTTACCCTAATTATCGGTGCGGCCGTAGCTTACTTTATCACTACCCTTCCGCCCAACGAAAATGTTGATAGCCTACCCTATCTTTTTCTTTCCGGTGCCTTGGCGGTTTGTGCCATGATATTACCTGGTATTTCCGGTGCCTTTATCTTGGTACTATTGGGCAGTTATAAAACTATTTTGGATGCTGTGCATGAACGCAACTTCCTAATGGTGGGCACAGTTACAGTTGGAGCAATTTTTGGGTTATTAAGTTTTGCGCGATTGTTGAAATGGATGTTCAAAAATTATAGAAATGCTACACTCGCACTTTTGACCGGTTTTATTTTGGGTTCGTTAAGCAAAATATGGCCGTGGAAAAAAGTGCTGGAAACGAAGGTTTTTGATGACAAAATCATTCCTATTAAAGAATTAAACGTTTCCCCTTTTTCCTTTGAGGGTGAACCGCAGCTGTTGCCTGCGATAGGTTTAGCCATAGCGGGATTTTCCCTTATTTTTATACTCGAAAGATTGGCTGCCAAGAAATGATGCCAGCATAATTTTATGCATAAATCGAGAACATTATGGGACAAAATCTATCTTGTCATTAA
>CAYNUM010000272.1:0-4352 GCA_964400025.1 uncultured Croceivirga sp. | reverse complement strand
TACTTCCCAATGTTCATTATATCGCACTTAAAGAAGATTATAGTAATCTTGAGGAACAGCTCAACTTTTATATAGAAAACCAAGAAGCTGCTTTGGAGATTGTGAAAAATGCCAACGCGTATGTTCAAAATTTCAGAAATTCCAGAATTGAAAGTGCTCTTTGCCTACTGGTACTGGATAAGTACTTCTCTGAAAGTGGACAGTTAAAACCGTTATTTCCCAAATGGTATTGATAAGGTATTCTAAACCTTTACCGTTACTTTTGTTGTTCCAAAAAAATGGGACTTGAACTTAATTGATCGCGATAAAAAAAATCTCTGGCACCCACTGACCCAGCACAAAACTGCAGCACCTCCCCTAGGAATTGTCAAGGCTGAGGGAGCGCTTTTGTTTGATGAACAAGGAAGGTCATATATTGACGGTATAGCCTCCTGGTATACCTGTATGTACGGGCACGCAAACCCTCAGTTGATTACTGCTATGACCAAACAAATGCATGAGCTTGATTTTACAATGTTCAGTGGGTTTACCCATCCTCCGGCAGTAGAACTTTCAGAGCGATTATTGGAAATCCTTCCAAAAAATCAATCGAAGCTATTTTTTAATGATAACGGTTCAACTGCAGTTGAGGCGGCCATTAAAATGACACTACAATATTATCATAATCGTGGTGAGAAAAGAGACACATTGATTGCCTTTGAAGATGGCTTTCATGGCGATACGTTCGGTGCTATGAGTGCATCCGGACTTTCATCTTACAATGGCCCTTTCGAAGATTTTTTGCTGAAAGTCGAACGAATTCCCGTTCCGAATGAGCAAAATATTGATGGCGTTTTAGCCAAGCTCGAATCAATTTTGAAAAACAATCAGTGTGCCGCCTTCGTATTTGAGCCTTTGGTTCAAGGTGCAGCAGGAATGAAGTTTCATTCATCCGCTGGGCTTGATGTTCTTATCCAAAAATGTCAGGAAAACGATGTGCTCTGTATAGCCGATGAGATTATGACAGGTTTTGGTAAAACCGGCGAAAATTTTGCCTCAGACCATCTAAAAAACAAACCGGATATTTTGTGTCTTGGTAAGGCATTGACCGCAGGTATGTTCCCCATGAGTATTACCAGCTGTTCTCAAAAAGTTTTCGATGCCTTTTTAAGTGATGAGGTGGCCAAGGGTTTCTTTCATGCGCATACCTTTAGTGCACACCCATTAGGTTGTGCCGTAGCGATAGAAGGGATTAAATTGCTTTGTTCAGAAAGGTTGACCGAACGCAGGAAACAAATTGCCGAAAAGCACCAATTGTTCATAGATCAAGTTAAGAACCATTCAAAGGTCGCGGATGCTAGATGCATTGGAGTTATCCTAGCTATCGATTTAAATGTATCGGTTGATCGCTATGGAAATTTTCGTGATAAGCTATACCGGTTTTTTATGCAACATGGTGTGAACTTGAGGCCCTTAGGAAATACAGTTTACACCTTACCCCCTTATATCATTAAAGATAACGAATTACAAAAGGTATATGAGGTCATGGAAAAAGCATTAGAAACCATATGAACGCCCTCAAAAACCCTATTTCAATTACTGCACTTTCCTCCATTTCTGCTTTGGGCTCAGAAAGAGAAGTTATAAAGAGGTACCAGGAGCCAACCCATAATCTTCAGCTAAAACAGTTTGGTGAAAAAGAGTGTTGGGTAGGTGCGTTACCTAAAGAAGTAAACGAACGCATCAACTTCTTACGCGATTCTGATTCAAAATATAGGAATCTTGATGATTCCGTTTTGTATGCAATTTATAGTTCTAGAAGCGCAGTGCAAAAGGCAAATTGGGGCAAGGGAGACCGGTTTGGAATCAACATTGGTTCTTCTAGAGGGGCAACAGGCCTGTTCGAAGAACATCACACTGAATTTTTGAGTAAAGGAAAAGCGCAAACCTTGGCATCACCGACTACCACATTAGGAAACATTTCTTCTTGGGTAGCCCATGACCTGCAATCCAAAGGTCCCGTGATATCGCATTCAATAACTTGCTCAACAGCCCTTCATGGCCTACTGAATGCGGTGGCTTGGTTACAAAGTGGCTTGGCAGATAAGTTTTTGGTGGGTGGTAGTGAGGCCCCATTGACAGCATTTACAATTGCTCAAATGCGGGCATTGAAAGTTTATTCCAAATCCACAGAAGCATATCCATGCCGGGCTCTTGATTTGAATAAGATTACAAATACCATGGTTTTGGGCGAGGGTGCCTCCATGGCCTGCCTTGAAATGGCAAGTTCAAAAAATGCTCTAGCGAAAATTATAGGAATAGGCTATGCTACCGAAACCCTTCAACATAACGTATCCATTTCTGCCGACGCAAGATGTTTCCAAGATTCGATGAAGATGGCCCTTGGTACTATATCACCAAATGAAATTGATGCCGTCGTAATGCATGCACCTGGTACGATTAAAGGAGACCAATCTGAAGTTAGGGCCATCGAAAAGGTGTTTCAACAAGATGTTCCATTTCTGACCACCAATAAATGGAAGGTGGGGCATACTTTTGGCGCTTCTGGTATGTTAAGTATTGAAATGGCAATATTGATGCTTGATTTACAAGCGTCATTTCCAGTACCATTTCACAAATACAACTCCTTGCCAAAAAGATTTGAAAAAATTTTAGTAAATGCTGTCGGTTTTGGTGGTAACGCCGTATCGATTCTACTATCCAAATAAATTAAAATCAATGGCATTTGTCATAAAAGACTAACTTAGGTTTTTCTATTTTTGACCCTATGATAAAGGCAAGACATAACTGGACAAAAGAAGAAATTCTAGAAGTATACAACCGACCTTTAATGGAACTGCTTTACGAAGCGGCCACAGTGCATCGGCAGTACCATGATCCCAACACGGTGCAGGTATCTACCTTACTTTCCATTAAGACCGGTGGTTGCCCAGAAGATTGCGGGTACTGCCCGCAAGCAGCGCGCTATCACACCGATATTGAGGGTAATGATTTAATGTCTGTACATCAGGTAAAGGCCCAGGCACTCCGTGCAAAAGCCTCAGGAAGTTCCAGGGTCTGTATGGGAGCAGCTTGGAGAAATGTTAAAGATGGTCCAGAATTCGACCAGGTGTTGGAAATGGTCAGAACCATCAATAAATTGGATATGGAGGTCTGCTGTACTTTAGGTATGGTTACTGAAAATCAAGCCAAACGTCTTGCTGAGGCAGGCCTATATGCTTATAACCATAACCTAGATACTTCAGAAGAATATTACAAAGAGGTCATTTCTACAAGAGGATATGAAGATCGTCTTCAAACCATAGAAAATGTACGCAAGACCAATGTAACCGTCTGTAGTGGAGGTATCATTGGCATGGGCGAATCAGCAGAAGATCGTGCCGGTATGTTGGTTGCGCTCTCCACATTGAATCCGCAGCCTGAATCCGTACCAATCAATGCATTGGTTGCGGTTGAAGGCACACCCATGGAAGATGAAAAACCTGTTGAAATTTGGGAAATGATTCGGATGGTGGCCACCACCCGAATCGTTATGCCAGAAACCCAAGTACGATTGTCTGCTGGTCGAACAGAAATGACCCAAGAGGGTCAAGCCATGTGCTTCTTCGCTGGGGCGAATTCCATTTTCGCTGGTGATAAACTATTGACCACCCCGAACCCCGATGTTAATCAAGATATGGCCCTTTTCAAACAATTAGGACTTAATCCGCAGAAAGCGTTTGTCAAGCATGCCCAACCCAAAACGGTAGAAGCCGAAGACTCAGTGTTTGAGTCCCTTGGTGAAAAACCTAAATGGTCAAGACCCGGTCATGCTATTGAACGAAATGAACAAGCAAAAGAAAAGGCCAAAGCTACTTTAGGAAAATAAGCTTCGTTCTGAACGGAATTCCTTTTTTACTACATTAGCTAGTTCAAAATTTGATATTTTGAAACTTAACCTTGAACAAATACCTAGGGTAAAATCGCTATCTAAGCAGGAATTTTTGAGAGACTACTTCAGGCCCCAAAAACCAGTGGTAATCGAAAATTGTATTGAAGACTGGCCAGCGTACACCAAATGGAACCTTGAATACATAAAAAAGGTTGCTGGTGAGAAAGAAGTGCCTTTGTATGACGACCGGCCTGTAAAACATGATGAAGGTTTTAATGAGCCACATGCTTCCATGAAAATGGCAGATTATGTTGACCTATTGAAGTCTGAACCTACCAAATACCGAATTTTTCTGTGGAATATTCTCAAGGAAGTGCCCGTACTCCAAAAGGATTTCAAATTTCCTGATTTTGGGATTCGATTGATGAAGGGGTTACCAATGCTCTTTTTTGGAGGTAGTAATTCACACACTTTTATGCAT
>CAYNUM010000271.1:0-4354 GCA_964400025.1 uncultured Croceivirga sp. | reverse complement strand
CTGGTTTGCGTCACAAATTGATTCCATCATCAACTTGTGACGCAAACCAGGCATCATCTTTTGATTTTAGACCATCCAAGGAGTTTTGCCGCACCTCGTCCCATAAATCAAGATAATGTTGAATAGGTTTGCCTTTTAGAATGTTCTTTGTTTTTTCGTTCAACTCTCCAGCCATGCCCAAACGGGCTCTTTCGGCCTCGGTCCATGGACGAACCTCCAAGGTTTGAATTTGATAGTATGCCTCTGTTGAGACCAAATGCATAATGAGCGAACCTATGCTATTGGCATCGTCATCGTACAAAAAGTCGGTTTCTTCTTGGTTCAAGTCTTTGACCTGTTCGGTAATTCGATTTTTTAAATCTTCCAGCATATAGACCATTAGCCCTATTTGGGTTGTATAGCCCTCAACCGGTTTCATCTCTCCTTGAGAATAGATTTGGGTGCCACTTAGTAGCGTTACAATTAGGAAGAGTAGTGTTCTTTTGATGTTCATCTTATGTTTAATTTAAATTGATGCTTGTTTAAATAAAATTGGTAGTGGTTGAAATGAAATTCATGGGTTTATCTTCCAAATCCATAGTCTTTATCAAATGAAAGATTTTGCTTAACACCTCCTTCTGCTATCGATTTATAAATCGCCTCTACAATCATCATATCACGTTTTCCCATTTCTCCTGGAGCGAGATTTGGGACATCAAACAAAATATGTTTTGCAAAATCATCCATCTGTAATTTCTGTTGACTTTCCTGCTTAAATTCCAATGGTCCATTGGACGTTCTACCTGCCAGCGGAATATACGTGCTTGCAGGGTCCAACTCAAACCAACCATTGGTGCACGAGGCAAACAACCGATTGCCCCTTACGTTATGCGATGTCATCATATTTGCCGTTGCTCCACTGTTAAATTCAAACTGTGCTGTTATGGTTTCATCAGTCTCTTTAAAGTATTCCGGTCGGGTACTATATTCTTGTGCCTGGACGGATATGGGGTTTTCCCCAGTCGCGTAAATCGCACTTTGTATGGCATATACTCCCATGTTGACCAAGGCCCCTCCGCCCGACAATTTTTTGTTCAGTCGCCACTGCTCAGGGTTCGACATCGACCGGTATGCAGCATCGGCCGAAACGTACAGAACATCACCAAATGTTTTCTCACTCACAAAGCGTTTCACCTCTTTGGTAAAGGGTTCTGAATGCAGGCGATAGCCCATACCCAACTTTACTCCGTTGTCTTGGCATGCCTTAATAATCTCGTCACACTCAGCAACATTCATGGCCATCGGTTTTTCACAGATGACATGTTTACCTGCTCTTGCTGCGCGAACCGAAAACTCAGAGTGCATTGAATTGGGCAGTACCACATAGACCACATCAATATCTTTGTTATCCTTAATGGAATCAAAATTGGAATAGTTGTAAATGTTCTTTTGAGGAATGCTGTATTTATTGGCCCATATTTTTTCCTTTTCGGGAGTGCCGGTCACCACACCTGCCAAATAGCAGTGTTCGGTATCTTGCAATGCCGGCGCCAATTGATAGGTACTGTACCCGCCTAGGCCCACTAGGGCAATGCCCAACTTTTTGGTGGTCTGTGCGCCAGCCATACCACAGGCCAAGGGCAAATTACCCATTAGTGCCGTCGCTCCTACTCCCTTTGAAAACGATTTGGCAAAACTTCTACGGTCTATTCTTTTCATGGTAGCATTGGTTTCCCTCCAAGTTATGGAAATGTCATCGCTATCCGTATGGACTTTAAAGGAATCTTAACCAAAATCGCTACTTTTAGGGTAAGACTAATTCAACATGAAAATGAAAAAATTCCTTATTCCATTTACCCTTCTTTTAGGCACTGTGGTATTGTTTGCGCAGGAGCGAAAACTGCCTATTGATACCACGATTACCACCCAGCACAGCGTTACGATAAACGGTACGCCAATTTCATATACCGCCACCACAGGCACACAACCAGTCTGGGATGAAATGGGCAAACCAATTGCTTCGTTACACTATACCTATTACACCCGAAACAATATTAAAAATAGAGCCGCCAGACCGCTGCTATTCTCTTTTAATGGTGGGCCTGGTTCAGGTTCAGTTTGGATGCACTTGGCATACACCGGCCCCCGTATCTTAAAAATTGATGATGAGGGTTATCCTGTACAACCTTACGGGGTTAAAGAAAATCCGTATTCGGTTCTTGATGTCACTGATATCGTTTACATCAATCCGGCCAACACCGGCTATTCAAGAACGATTCCCGAAACCGGTAAAGATGTAGATCGCGAGAAATTTTTCGGTATCAATGCAGATGTCAAATATTTAGCGGAATGGATGAACACTTTCGTTACCAGAAACAATCGTTGGCGTTCCCCAAAATATATAGTTGGCGAAAGTTATGGTGGCACCCGAGTTATGGGGCTTTCTTTGGCACTTCAGAACCAACAATGGATGTACCTCAATGGGGTTATCATGGTCTCACCGGCTGATTACAAATTGTACAATACTGGTGGCGCTGTTGAAAACGCCATTAGCCTACCGTATTTTACCGCAGCAGCTTGGCACCACAAGGCGCTTCCTGCAGCCTTGCAGCAAAAAGACTTGTTGGAGGTTCTTCCAGAATCGGAAGAATATGCCATTAACGAACTGATACCTGCTTTATCCAAAGGGGGTTTTCTCGATGATGCAAAGAAAAACGAGGTCGCCGAAAAGATGGCCTATTATTCAGGGTTGAGTAAAGAGGAAATTTTAGACCAGAACCTCGTAGTACCCGTGCAGTATTTCTGGAAGAACTTACTTAAAGATAGGGGGTACAATGTAGGTCGATTAGATTCTCGCTATTTGGGCATTGATAGGCAATTGGCTGGAATGCGGCCTGATTACAGCGCGGAACTTACGTCATGGTTACACAGCTTTACACCAGCTATTAACTACTATTTACAGGAAGAATTGAAGTTTAAGACAGATATCAAATACAATATGTTCGGACCTGTGCACCCTTGGGATAACGATGACGACAATGTACGTGACAACCTGAGACAGGCAATGGCCCAAAATCCTTATCTAAACGTGCTCATTCAATCCGGTTACTACGACGGAGCTACAACTTATTTTCAAGCGAAATACACCATGTGGCAAGTAGACCCCAGTGGTCGTATGAAAGACCGCTTTGAGTTTAAAGGCTATCGCTCGGGTCATATGATGTACCTCCGTCGAGAAGATTTAAAAAAGGCCAATGACGATATCAGGGCCTTTATCAAAAGAACAATGACCCAAGGAGAACCTGCAAAATATTAATTATGAAGAAGGTCTTTTCAATTTTAGCCTTGGTAACCGTGCTAGTGGCAAAGGGTCAAGAAGTACCACCAAAAGAGTGGCAAATTAAGACAGCATTGATGGCCGTCCCCAATGATTATAAAGCAGGGGCTAAGGTCTACGGCTATGATGCCAATGGAAACTTCACCACCTTAAGAGAGGGTAACAATGATTATATCGCCCTTGCCAGCGATCCGAAAAAGGACAAATTCTCCACTGCTGCATACCATAAAGATTTGGATGCTTTTATGGCGCGGGGTAGAGCCCTACGCAAAGAAGGAAAAGATGGCAAGGAAATTTTTGAAATTCGTGAAAATGAGGTAAAGTCAGGTAAACTAAAAATGCCAGACAAGTCTACCCT
The DNA here is from genome assembly GCA_964400025.1 of uncultured Croceivirga sp. Taxonomy (GTDB): domain Bacteria; phylum Bacteroidota; class Bacteroidia; order Flavobacteriales; family Flavobacteriaceae; genus Croceivirga. Next base: position 680 of record CAYNUM010000271.1, on the reverse strand, counting down.
TTGTGTGTTTACGGGTGACGTGAACCCAACGACTAAAGAAATTGAAAATCCCTTCGTGCGTTATGTTTTTTACATTCCATTTGCCACCGGTGAATCTACGGGATTACCTACCACGCCTACTCCACCGGGTCATGCATGGATAATGGATCCCGGCACGCACAGAGCGCATATAATGATTACACCACCCAAGAACTAGTGAAGAAAATAGTTTTCGAAAATTCCCATAGAAAAAAGCATTTTGACTTTTTTCATGGTATGAACCATCCACATTTTAACTTGACCGCAAATGTGGACATCACCTCTTTTATGAAGTGGGTTAAATCTGAAGGACTCCCTTTGAACTTGTTGCTCGTTTATCTTTTATCAAAAACGGCAAATGAAATTACAGAGTTCCGCTGGCGTATTCGTGATAATGAGGTAATAGAGCATGAAACCGTGCACCCATCATTTACGGTACCGACCGAAGATACCGATGTGTTTAGCTTTTGCACAGTGGACTTTAAAGCAGCGCTTGTTGAATTTATTAAGGATGCCAAAAGAATACAAGAACTGATGAAGACCAATCCTTCAGTTGAAGATGAGCCCGGCAGAGATGACTATTTGTTTATGTCTGCCATACCCTGGGTGAGCTTTACCAGTTTACAACATGCCATGAGCTACCATCCACATGATAGTGTTCC
>CAYNUM010000270.1:0-4362 GCA_964400025.1 uncultured Croceivirga sp. | reverse complement strand
AAATGGGTAACCCCATTATTTGGAACCTGATCGGTCTGAATTGTAGCATGGAATGGAAGTGCTTGTAATACCTGCGTCAAAGTTGCTCCTCCGAAAGCATCAGAAGGCGTGTTCAATACTTGATTACCACCGGCAACATAAGCCCCATTAATTGTTGGCGCGAATTGAGCTGCAATACCATTTGCAGTGGCCTCATCAAATCCGGCTCCTTGCAACGCTTGAACGAATGCTGGAGTAAACAATGCCTCTGCATTGTTACCTAAATCACCAGAAAGACCGTCGATTCCTGTAAGAGCAAATGCTGGCGAAATTGCCGTGAATTGCGAGTTGCCATCTTCTCTGATGTGATAAAAATCAACAGAAACGGAAAGCTTGTCTCCCCAAACACCTTTATATCCAACCTCCCAGTTATCACTGATTGCGATTTGAGAGATAGGTGCATTTCTAGCCTCAATAGGAGTACCGTCAAATATGTTAAATCCAGGGGATAACGCTCCACCAAATCCAATTGAAGCCAAATCTATAGTGCTTAAAGCAGCCTGCACTGCAGGAGCTAAAGGAGCAGTTGCCGGATCGGCATTCACACCAGCAAGAATTTGGTTAACAATAAAATCGTTCACAGTAACACCTGGTGCAACCTCTTGTCCGATTACAGCACCCAAAGGAAGTCCTGCTCCAGGTACTCCTTGAGGAATACTGGGAATTAAGTTTGTGAACCAATCAATGGTAGCGTCACTCGCAAATGTTTGTTCTGTTTTGTTTCCATACAGCCATACATCAAAAGATCCTGGAATAACGGCTGAAAGTGGAAAATCGATATTTAACTGTAAGTTGGAAACAGTCGATGTAGTTCTGTTGTAAGAACCTCTAAACGTATGTTTTGGCGAGGCTTTGTAAACTAAAGCTGCCCTTGGTGAGAAACCACCGTCATCAATAAAGTTGAATTGATCGTAACGGGCTGCGGCTACTAAATCCAATTTAGGAGATAAAACAAATTTACTCTGTAGGTAAGCACCTAAAACACTAAAGTTGTCATCGTCCTCATTTCTTCCGTAGGTAAGTCCACCAGTATCTTGACCTGCATAACGATAATCAAGTCCCGCAGTCCAATTGGCATTCAAAAATTCAGGAGTGTCAAAAGTATATTGTACCTGTCCCTCAACCTGCTGACGTGCGATATTGGTTTGGTTCCCAGTTTGGTATAAGAAGGTTGGATTATCGTCAGAACCACCGTTGTTATCTACATAAAATGCTTGAAGGAAAAGCCCCCCAATTTGCGCGCGTGCCTGTCCCCAGAACTCTGTGGCCTGGGCCAAACCTTCACCTTGCTCGTTATAGAATACGGAACTACCCGCATTCACACCTGCAGCAAAATTCAATGTAGTGTTATCGTTTGGTCTAAACTCTAGAGCACCATTAAAGGCCATATTCCACCAGCTATCGGCCATCGGGTTGCCATCGCCATCTTCATCAAGATTATCGAGTAAAACCGTACCCGGTGAGAACTGATCTACAAAACCTTCAGGAGTTATGTCAGGTCTAGTAACCGTGTTTTGGAATAGGCTAATTTGAGCCGCATCATCTGGATTGTTGGGATCCAGCGTAAATTCATCACCTCTTCTGTATTGACCGGCAACTTTCCAACCAAATTTGTCGCTAACCTTGGTGCCGTGTCTAAAACCACCACCCCAAGTATTTAATTCACCTCCAATGAGTTCAACAGAAGTACCTGGCCTATCAATAGGGCTTTTGGTAATAAAGTGAATTACACCTTGAGTCACCCCAGGACCATATAATGCAGATCCTGCACCGCGAACAACTTCGATACGTTCGATATCCAATTGGTTAAGACCAGCCTGGTCCGTCTGAAAAGCACCAACTCCAGGAGCTACAAGACTTCTGTAATCCAAAATTGGAAAGACAGAGGTTCCGAAGAGACCTGATCCACCACGAGCAGAAATATTGATTCTATTGGCGGATTGCTGTTGAATTTGTATCCCGGGTACGTTAATTAAGTTTCTTGCAACATCCGTCGCGTTTGGTGTTGCATCCAGTTTTCGTGTTGATAGCACCGATACCGAAGCCGGAGCTTCCTGTACTTTTTCACGCCTTCTGGAAGCCGAAACAATAACTTCTTCACCACGAAGCGCCTGCTCAACCATGTTGAGATTAACTACCTCATCTGCAGAATTTACGGTTACGGTCTGAGTGGCGAAACCAAAATAGCTTACCTCAATTTCATAAGGAGGTTCAGCATTGGAAGTAAGCTCATAGTTTCCATCAAAATCTGTGGCGGTACCAGTAGTGGTTCCGACAATAATGATGTTGGCACCGGCTAACGGTACCCCTTCACTATCAACAATTTTCCCAGATACCTTACTCTGGGCCATTCCTGCAGAACCTACAAGAAATAGTAATGCGATAAATGCTAATTTTTTCATTTGCGTTGAGTTAGTTTTAAATAGTTAATGGTTCCCTTAGAATCACTTTAAGCGTTTATGCCTTGATATAGATGAGGTTAAGGGAACTTTGATGATTATTGAAATTTGCCTAAAATTTAGCTAATTAAATTTTGACTAACATAATAAAAATTATCGAAAACTAATAAAGTGTTAAATAAATATCCATTAAATCGATAAAACAATAATCTTCAACAGAAACCGATTTTTTCATGGATTTAGAATATTTTGCAGTAATGGATTGAAATTCACTTCCTTAAATTGACCATTACATGTTGATTAACAGTAAGTTAAAATGCGTTTTGATAAAAATTGATTCGAAAGCAAGCTAAAAATTGAATCGCACCAAGAAATTTGGGGTTAGGCCAAGGGAAAGTTGCTCCAACTGGTCGATTTCGACCTGACCGGTCTCATTGTCTTCGTCAACGCGGTAAAAAACAGATAACGGAACTTGCCGAGCGTAAAGATTTTGAAAAGATAAACCCACCACGCACTTGCTATCTTTATTTGATGATAAGTTAAAATGATATAGTGCCGAAGCATCCAAACGATGGTAGCTCGGTAACCGGCGACTATTGATATCTCCAAAGGTCAAATCTCCAGTCATGGCATTAAAATTTTCAATAGGGGTAAAAGGTATGCCGGTACGATAATTCCATCCTAAAGAAAACTTCCATTGCCCCTTCTCATAGGTGTTTGATAAGGTTAAGTTATGTGTGATGTCATTATTGCCGGGGAATTTGGTGTTTGACAATTCATCAAATTGATAGTCAACTGTATTATAGGTATAGCCCAACCAGAATCGATAATGGTCCCATTGTTTTTTGATGAGGGCATCCACCCCGAATACTTTACTTGAACCTTGTGAAAACTCTTCAGAAGCATTGGTGAACCCGTTGGTGAACGAAGTGAGGCCATCAATATTTTTGACATAGGTATCCACATCAATCGTCCAACCCTTATAGTCTACTAAGAAGCCAGCGGAGAATTGATCACTTTCAAGTAATGGAATGAACCCCTCTTCCGTTAAACTCCAGGTTCCGCTCTGTAACCGCAAACGGGTATCATCAAATTCAACCAATTGGCTCAGGGTCTGGTACCTTTTTTCACCGGTCAACTTTAATCGCAATACCTTACTTACTGGATACTCGGCGTTCAAACGAGGTTCAACATACCAGTTCTCAAAGAGGGAAAATTTTGATATACGGGCCCCAAGGCTGACCAGGCCCCGGTTTTGAGGTCTGAAATAATATGCCCCATACACCACGTTTGTAGTATTCGACCGAGTGGAAATCTCGTTGAAGTCGCGCTCATCTGCCGATTCTTCACCATCAACATCTTGATCATCGGGGTCAATATCTTCATCGCCTTCCTCATCTCGAAAAAGCTGATAGAACACATCATTTTTGGACCACTGATATCCCAATTGTAAGGTATGTTCTTTATTGAAATCGCACATCAGATTTCCGTCAAAACCAATGTCTTCAACAGCGTTTCTGCGTATGCTTTCTTCTTGAACATTCTGTCCTTCCAAAAATTGATTTTGGTAGTTGCTGTTGTAATTGGAATAGTATGCTCTGACCGAATGATGCCATCGATTCTGCTTTCTGCCCGACCAGAAAAAACTAAACCCTTCATTTTCGGTGATCAACGCATCTTGTGAAATGTTTTCTTCGTCCTGTAGTCTAAAGAAAAGGTCATTCTTGGTTAATAGGCCTGATAGATAAATGCTATCATTTTCAGAAGGTTTAAGAATCAGTTTTACATTGGTATCGTAAAAAAAGAAGGTTTCCTCTCCATCAATCAGGGTCTCTTCGTCTTCACTGTCGGCCTGCCCTTGGGGACCGGTTTCTACAATAGTGTTTTGAAAGACCTTTTCTGAAATGGCATCGAAGGTCGGTGT
>CAYNUM010000269.1:0-4370 GCA_964400025.1 uncultured Croceivirga sp. | reverse complement strand
GTTCTGATAAAAATCGGTAAACCAAATGAGTAGGAAGCCCCACTACATTATTATCTGAACCTTTTATCTCTTCAATGGCAATGCTCCCCAACCATTCTTGAATACCATAGGCCCCGGCTTTGTCAAAAGGTTGGAAGTTTTGGATATAAAATTCAATTTCTTCTTTTGATAGTGTTTTAAATCTTACATCAGTTGTTGAATTTAAGGTGGTTTGACGCTTTGTTGTAGTAAAACAGATGGAAGTTATGACCTCATGCTTTGTACCTGATAGTTTTTCCAACATTTTTTTTGCCTCTTCTGTATTGGCCGCCTTTTCAAGCGATTCGCCATTGCACCAAACAACGGTATCTGAAGTTATTAATATCTCATTAGGTTGAATCGAATCTCTTAGGGCCGTTGCTTTCAATTGGGCAAGGTAATCTGAAATCTCTTCTCCTTTTAGGCTTTTGGGATAGGATTCATCGACAGGTTTTAGTCGTATTTCAAAGTCCACGCCCAGGTCTTCAAAGAATTTTTTTCGACGTGGGGAGCCTGACCCCAAAATTATTTTACGGTCTTTTAACCGTTTCAACAGGGGGTTGTCAGTCATTTTTTGCACTAAAATTTGAATCCCAGTCCCCACGTACCTTCAATACCTGTTCAATTATATCACGAACGCAACCTTCGCCACCATTTTTGTGCGAAACATAATCACATATTGCCTTTACCTCTGCAATGGCGTTCTGTGGACAGGTTGCCAATTGTACACGCTTCATTGGTGGTATATCGGGCATATCATCACCCATATACAGTACATTTTTTGGTTTGATATCATATATGTCCAAATATTCATCAAGAGGTTCTTCTTTGTGGTGGGCACCTAAATAAATATCGGTAATACCTAAACCCTTTAATCGGTCTTTGACCCCTTGATTGCTTCCGCCGGTTATGATACAAATGTTATATCCTTTTAACAATGCCGTTTTTAATGCATAGCCGTCTTTTACGTTCATCTTTCGAAGCATTTCACCAGTAGTGGTAATTAGAATCGAACCATCGGTCAAAACGCCATCAACGTCAAAAATGAAGGTGGTAATGTCTTTCAAGTACTCTTTATAGTTCTTTTTCATAGGTGTTTTTGATAGATTCACTTAAGAGTTGATATATCTTTTTTTGTAAGGGATCTTTGAGTTGTTCCAAGTGATGTCGCATTGTTTCGACATCATCTCGTCTTGCTGGGCCCGTTTGTGCTTCCCTAGGTGACAAATATTCAATTTTATTGACTGTTTCTTGTATTAAAGGCTGTAGCAATTTAAAAGGAATGTTGTTTTCAGAACAAATGTCATTTGCCCAATGGTAAAGATGGTTGGTAAAATTATTGACCAATACCGCACTTAAATGTATTTTGCTCCGCTGTTCCGAAGAAATTTCGTGGACCACGGAACTGATTGATTTTGCAAGGATTTCCAATTTGGAAAGATCGTCTTTAGATTCGGCTTCAATGCAAATGGGTATGTTTTGGAAATCGACACCTTTATTTTTGGTAAAAGTCTGTAACGGGTAAAATACAGCTTTTCTTTTTGCTCGAATGGCATTAAGCGAAACACTACCCGAAGTATGGGCTACGATACCTTTCATTTCATTTATAGCAGCTGAAACAGTTGAAATAGCGCTATCGGTTATGGCCAAAATGTAAATGTCAGCGGGCAATAAGGAATCTAGAGAGTTAGTGGTGTCGACTAAAGATTTGAAACCTGCCAAGGCACTATCATCCCTTCCATAAACCTGTCTTAATTCAACGTCTTTGGCTTTTAGAAAGGCATTTAAAAGGTGAGCGGAAATATTACCCGTTCCTAATAGTACAACTGAGACCATGATCAAATGTACAATAAGCCCAATTTTCTTTAACAGTAATGTTGAACTTTTTGCCGGTGCTTTTGTAAGGAGATATGAGCACTAGAGGTTATTTTTGCAAACTGAAAGCAAAAAGCTATGCTTGAAACCTTAAAAAAGACCTTATTCTCAACAAGGTTAATGTCAATTTTGTTCTTACTTTTTGCCTTGGCAATGGCGATGGGGACTTTTCTTGAAAGTTGGTACAGTACTGAAACGGCCAGAATTTACATTTACAACGCAACTTGGTTTGAGGCCATCATGGTCTTCTTCGTCATTAATTTTATTGGCAATATTTATCGTTACAATTTATTGCAATGGAAGAAATGGCCGGTTCTCGTGCTGCACCTTTCTTGGATATTGATTATTGTTGGGGCATTCGTCACCCGTTACATCAGTTTTGAGGGAATGATGCCCATACGTGAAGGGAATTCAGAAAAGGTATTCTATTCGGATAAAACCTACCTAACGGCATATATTGATGGTGATATCAATGGTCAGACGAAGCGTAAAGTGCTTCAAGATGACATTTTGGTAACAGAAGAAGGCAAAAGGTCAAGTTTGCCCTGGAGCGATGACTTTAATGGTCAAAACTTTAGCATAGAATATGTCGATTTTATTAAAGGTGCGAAAGAGGGTCTTATTGCGGATAACAACGGAAAAGAATATCTAAAAATCGTTGAAGCTGGTGAAGGTCAGCGCAATGAACACTTTATTGAAAATGGTACCATTGCGAGTATTCGAAACGTTCTTTTTGCCCTCAATAAAGAGACCAGTGGTGCAATCAATATTTTCGTTGAAGAAGGCGAATACAAAATATCTTCCCCCTTCGAAGGTCAATTTATGCGTATGGCCGACCAATTTCAAGGTCAATTGGTTAAAGACAGTCTACAGCCATTACAATTACGATCGCTGTACACGACAGCCAACATGCAATTTGTGATTCCAGAACCCTTGGTGAAAGGTGCATATGGTATTGTGGAAGTGCCTGAAAATGAAATCACTGAACAAACACAAGACGCACTGGTGGTAGCTGTAGCAGTCAACGGCCAAACGATAGAAAAGAAACTTTTGGGTAGTAAGGGACCATCTGATTTCACCGATAAATTTTCTGTGGGCGGTTTGGACTTTTCGCTCCGATATGGTTCTCGTATATATGAGTTGCCCTTTAATGTAAGATTGAACGATTTTATAGCTGAAAAATACCCTGGTACGGTTAAGAGTTACAAGTCCTTTATGAGCAAGGTCACTGTCGAAGACGAACGCCCTTTTGACTTTGATATTTTTATGAACCATGTTTTAGATCATCAAGGCTATCGCTTTTTTCAAGCCAGTTTTATGCCTGACGAAAGAGGCACAGTGCTGAGCGTAAACCATGATGAATGGGGTAAATGGATTACGTATACAGGTTATACTCTTTTATATATTGGACTGTTGGGTATCATGCTGTTCGGCAATACCCGTTTTCGTGAACTGGCTAGATCATTGGATAAGCTTAAAAAGAAAAAAGCAGCGTTGACAACCCTTATGTTGTTTTTAGTTGGTTTAGGGTACTCACAGCAAGACGGACAAAATCATGTAACCCAACCAACACAGGCACAGATAGATTCGGTGATAGAAGCCACGACTGTTACCAAAGAACACGCTGATAAATTTGGGTCTTTGGTAGTTCAAGACGAAGGGGGACGAATGAAACCTTTGCACACCTTTACCTCAGAATTCTTGAGAAAATTAAGTGGTAAGGATAAGTATAAAGATCTCAATAGCGACCAAGTATTTCTATCAATGTTATTGAACCCAGTAGCTTGGTACAATACAGAATTTATTCGCACGAATCTTGGTTCACAGCAAAACGATAGTATTCGTGAAATTCTTGGGGTCGAAAAGGGTGGTAAATACATCAAGGCGGTTGATTTATTTGATGCGACCACCATGTACAAATTGAAACCCTATTTGGAAGAGGCTAGTTCAACGACCAATCCAAATAAATTCCAAAAAGACTTCATCAAACTACATGAACGTCTTACACTACTCGAAATGGCCATCGGTGGAGGTATTTTAAAGGTATATCCCTTATTGAACGATGAAAACAATAAATGGATTTCCAGACCTGAATACGGTACGGGTCAATATCAGGTTCAAGATTCGCTCTATGCCAATTTCATTCGTAACTCTTTACCGTATTATTTGAATACACTGCAAGCCGCGATAAAAACTGGGGATTATTCTTCTCCGGATAAGCTTTTGGACGCATTTAAACAAAACCAAAAAAATCATGGCGCTGAGGTCCTGCCTTCTGACCAAAAGGTCCAAACCGAAATTCTTTACAACAAGTTAGACATCTTCAATCGACTATATAAGTATTATATGTTGGTCGGAGCAATGCTCTTTTTTATTTTGATTTTCAGAATATTCAAGGAGCGTGAGATTTGGAAGGCTGCCACCTACTTTTTTAAAGGAATAATCATTCTATTTTTTGTTTGGCATACGGTAGGCTT
>CAYNUM010000268.1:0-4370 GCA_964400025.1 uncultured Croceivirga sp. | reverse complement strand
GCCATCGCTCGTGAAAATTCGCATGCACATTATTCCTCAGCGCATCTATTAAAGGCCCTTTTGCATAAGAACGTTGGGATGTTGAGCTATTTGGAAGACATTGGGCAAGACGGCTATTATGCAGAAGAATGGGCCGAAGTACGCTTAGAGGGCTTGAGCAAGACTTCAAAGGTGCCTGAAAGTCCATCTGCTGATGCTTCTGTGGAAGCGGTTTTTTACGAAGCCGATAACATCAAACTAAAATTGGGATTGGAACAGGTCAATCCCCAATGCCTTTTAATTGCCTTATGCACACCCGGGGTCGGGTTTTCATACGACCAATTAAAGACCTTGCCAATTACGCCCAATGCGCTTATGGAGACCGTAGATTCAGTAAGTGGTGCCGCCGCTTCTTCCAAAGGGGGCAAGGCAGCAAAAGGAGCAAAGAGCGGTTCGAATCCTGGTATGGCCAATTTGAATAAATATTGTGCCGATAAAACTTCGGAAGCACAAAACGAATCCATTGAAAATATTTCTGGTCGAGATGCCGAACTTAAAATGATTACGGAAATTTTAGGACGACGCTCAAAGCCCAATGTGCTCATATTAGGAGACCCTGGGGTGGGTAAAACAGTGATGTTCCACGCCTTGTCCTATGCGACCATTAATGAAAACATACCCGAGCAATTAAAGAATACCAGGGTTTTCGAGTTAGATTTTATCCACTTGGTTTCGGGCGCGGGCTACAAGGGCGAGATTGAAGATCGCTTTCAAAAAGTGTTCAATGAATTGAAACAATTTGACCGTCCTATTTTGTTGATAGACGAACTAAAAAACCTGACAGACAAAAATTCAGGAAACCAAGGTCTGGTCAATATCTTAAAATCAGAATTGGTCAAGGGTGAAGTTACTGTCATTGCTACTGCGACCAATGATGCTTTTAGAAAACATATTGAAGTTGATGAAGGGCTAACCCGTCAATTTGAAAAAGTAAGCCTTTTGGAGCCCAGTGAAGAAGAGGCCTATCGTATGATTAAAAACGCCATAGGGTCTTATTCCGAACATCATCAATTGGATATTGGTCCAGATACCATTACTGAGGCCATTCGATTGGCCAAAAGATATAATAAAGAGCGAAGTTTGCCTGATTCCGCCCTTGATTTGATTGATCGTACCATGTCTGCTGCCAAGTTTATGGTAGAAACCTCTATACCAGAAATCGAACGCCTGGAAGAACAGTTGGCGGCGTTGAAGGAAGAAAAGATGGAGCCAGAGAAGGCGTTGGCCGAATTGAGTTGGATGTATACACAAATGCAAGACAAGCTGAGCTATCTTTTGTTTACTGAACTTGGCGAAGAAAACCATTTTGAAAATATTACCACCCCTGAAGAAGGGTTTTCAGCCTTGGAGACCGTTTTATCCAATTTAAAAGGGATAGCCTCAAAAGAAAAGAAAGGTATTGATAAAAGTGATGTGGCATCTACGATGGCCAATAAAACGGGTATTCCCATCGGTAAACTTCAGGCTGATGAAAAAGAGCGCTTGCTGAATATGGAGGAACAATTGCAGAAACGGGTCATAGGGCAAGACCACGCCATTAAGGTCATTACAGCTGCCGTATTGGAATCGCGTTCTGGCCTGAGCAAACCCGGTCTTCCTATTGGTTCGTTTTTCTTTTCTGGCCCGACGGGTACGGGTAAAACAGAGTTGGCCAAATCGCTGGCCGAGTTTTTGTTCCAAGATCAAAATTCGATTATCCGTTTTGATATGTCAGAATTCAAAGAAGAACATTCGGCCGCCCTGCTTTATGGGGCGCCCCCTGGCTATGTGGGGTACGAAGAAGGTGGCGTTTTGGTCAACAAAATTCGGCAAAAGCCCTATTCTATAGTTTTATTTGATGAAATAGAAAAGGCACATCCCTCAGTATTTGATATTTTCCTGCAGATTTTGGATGAAGGTAAACTTCATGATCGTCTGGGTAAGGAAGGTGACTTTTCGAACTCGGTTATTTTGTTTACTTCGAACATTGGTAGCCAACATATTGTCGACACCTTTGGAAAAGGTGAAATTCCAAAGTCGAGTGACCTTTTGGAAATGATGGGTAATTATTTCAGACCCGAGTTTTTAGGTCGATTAACAGAAATTATTCCCTTTTCTCCGATTACTGAGGAGAACATCGGTAAAATTTTCAAAATTCAATTAAAAGATTTGTTTAAAGCCTTGGATAAGCAGGAGATTTCCTTGGAGCTGTCTGAAGGGGCCAGTGCAATGCTTGCAATGAAGGGTTTCACGCCGAAATATGGGGCTCGACCCTTGCGTGGCGTAATTCGAAGTGACCTTCGATCACCTTTGTCAAAGATGATTATTTCAGGCCAAGTAAAAAAAGGTTCTAAAATAACACTGGAACTCGACTCCAAAAAGGAATTGAAGTGGAACATCAATTAGTTTTTAACAAAAAGTTTTATATTTAATTCTAAATAGATAGAATCATGGCTGAAACATATGGAATTGGCGGAACGGAAGTAAAATCCGATGCTAACGAGGCATTTGCCGATATACCACAGAACCGAACTCTAATGGTAGAAAAATTAACGGCCGACCCACCGGTAAAACCGGAAGTATTGACAGGCTTAAAAACGATAGATGAGGTGTTCGAACACTTTCAACCTGAGGTTGACGTTGAATTTGAAAATGCTGATGGGGTAGAGGTCAAAGAAACCTTGAAGTTTGCAAACTTAGGCGATTTCGGAGCTAAGGGAATTACTCGTCAAAGTAAGTTCTTGCAGGATTTGGACACCGAAAAAGATCAGTGTGTCAAGATTGCCAAACAATTAAAGACCAATAAAATATTAAAATCAGCCATTACTGATCCAGAGGCCAAGCAGTCCATTTTGGATGCCATTCGCGCCTTATTGACAGAATTGGAGGAAAAAAAATAAAAAGACACCATGGCCAAACAACAACAATTTTCCCCCGTTGAGAACCCAACTCAATTTTTACAGGAAAGCAGTGATAAACTTGCCAAATTTGGAGGATTCGAACTTTTGGAGTCGTGCATTGATGGTGTACAGAACTTAAATCCGGAGCGAAAGGCAAGAAAGAAAATTTTCTTGTCAGAAATGGGTAAAAAGGAAGAACGCGAAATTTTAAAGAAACGATTGGAACTTTGGTCTGATATCCTTTCAAGCTCAGACGATCTTTCAGCAATGGTCGAAACGTCTGAAAAAAATGCTGAAACGGCATCACAGGCGTTAACCAAAAATTTGGGAAAAGGTATTGAGGCTACCCGCGAAATGGAACGCTCTTATCGTTCAGTAGGGTTATTTTATAAAAATACGGAATCCGACAAACTAAAAAATGTTTCTATCGTCAATGCAGAGCTAGATCAGTTAAAAGATTTGGACAATACCCGTTTTATAGACGCCATTGCCGAAGAGTTAAGATCAGGATACGATCGTTTGGATTTACGTGAGAATTACGGTTTATTGGTTATACCTGGATATTTGGGTTCAAATAAGGTGGTTGAGAAATGGGCCAAAATCGCCCACGAGAACAAAGTAATGTTGGTTACTGATTTTGAGCATTTGGATGAGCCCGATGATGTTATGGAAATGTTTGAGGCCGCTAATCTCACTGGGGGTGATGCCTACCGTTCAAATGTAATCATGTCATGCAACTGGTTGGTCGGCCGTGGAAAACATGAAGAGGTTGGCGAAGAAGATGATTTACACGTACCTCCGGCCGGAGCTTTGGCCGGTAAAATATACAATACCTTGATGTCGCAGGTAACTGCGGGTAAGAAACACGGGGGGCTCAATGAGATTGATGGGGTGCGCTTCGACTTGAAAAAGAGTGACATAGCACAATTGGAAAAACTAGGGCTCGTACCTATGGTTAATGAATACGGCAAGGTGATGGCCTTTTCGGCCAAAACACTCTTCAATGGCGATAATCTTGGGCTACAGACATACTCGGTCGTTCGCGTATTCGATTATGTGACCAAGGTAATGATGGATTTTCTGAATAGAAGGGCCTTTGAAAACTTTAATGCCAGAACTCGAAAAGAACTGCAAGGGCAAATAGTGAAGTTTTTAGACGGTATTTCTGGTCCAGGAAAGTTAATTGAGGATTTTTCCATTAAAAGATTTGAGCAAGATGCCGTTCAAAAAGATAAGATTCATTTAGACATTCATATGAAGCCTTACTTCCCCGCTAAGAACTTTATGATTAAAATGGGCGGCCAGAAAGGTGATGATGGCACGGAATGGGAATCGGAGTATGCTCAGCAGTAACGGTTGAAGACAAAAAAGTAAAGAATTACTTTTTACCTTTTCTAAACAGAGTAAAATCTCCATCAACTAAAATATTTACTTATGACAGGTAAATATATT
>CAYNUM010000267.1:0-4372 GCA_964400025.1 uncultured Croceivirga sp. | reverse complement strand
ACACCAACACAATTATATTCAACTGAAATTGAATGGCGAAGCAAACAATCCATTTGCCATTGGTACGCTTGCGAAATTTTATTTTGGAAAAAATATCGTTAACCAAGAACTGGTTCCTTCAAGAGGGTTTCAATCCTCAATAGATTACATCATGACCTTAGGCCTTGGCGAAACTCAAAAGTTAGATTCCATTCGTATTATTTGGCCCACTGAAAAGACTGTCCTTCTAAGAGATATTTCCGCCAATCAGCAATTGGAGCTTTTCCAAAAAGACGCTGTAGATATTTACGTGCCTCAAAGTAACGAGACAAAAAAGACCCTAATACAAGAGCTTAACAACAACAATTTATTTGCGCATAAGGAAAACGCTTATAACGACTTTGACTACGAAGGTTTAATCTATTCAAAACTGTCGCAAGAAGGTCCGGCCATGGCGGTTGCTGATATAAATGGAGATGGTAATGACGATTTATTTATCGGTGGTGCCAAGGGCAACCCCGGGATCATTTATGAACATTTGGGTCAAGGAAAATTCAAATCAAAAAATAACAAAGTGTTTACGCAGGATCGTTCATTTGAAGATACTGCAGCAGCATTTTTAGATGCTGATAGTGATGGAGATCTCGACCTAATGGTAGGTAGTGGCGGAAATGAAGTTGGACAAGACAAAACTTACAGAACCCGACTCTACCTTAATGATGGAAAAGGAAATTTTAGCCCTTCAAATCAGAACATACCAACTACATTCAAGAACATTTCAGTCATCTTACCAAAGGATTACGATAGTGATGGCGACATCGATGTTTTTATAGGTTCTCGAAGCGTTGTTGGTGTTTATGGGCTAAACCCAAATCATTTACTACTCGAAAATCGTGAAGGTACTTTTGTTGATGCCACTGAACGCCGGGGATACAATCTTAAGGATGAGGGCATGGTCACTGATGCTGTTTGGGCTGACATTGACGGTGATGGCAAAGATGACCTTATTACTGTTTCAGAATGGGACACTCCAAAAATCCATAAGAATTCAGGGCGTCGGGTACAACGAATTAAAACCTCTTTGGACAGTCTTTATGGATGGTGGAATACCGTTGAAGCCGCTGATTTGGACAATGATGGTGACCTAGATCTCATTTTGGGCAATAGCGGTGAAAATCTGCATTACAAACCAACCCCAGGAAATCCTATGAAATTGTGGGTCAACGATTTTGATAATAACAGTACTATTGAACAGGTGGTGACCATCAGTGAAAATGGTGGTGATTATCCGATACACCAGAAAAAAGAGGTGACCAATCAATTGGTGTCATTGAAAAAAGAAAACCTGAGAGCTTCCGAATATGCCAAAAGAACTGTTCAAGAACTCTTCTCAGAGGAACTTTTAGAACAGTCGATTGTAAAACAGTGTAATACCTCAGCATCAGTATTGGCCATAAATGACGGAAATGGTCAATTTACCATTAAAAAATTACCGCCGAGAGTTCAATTTTCCTGTGTTTGTGATATCAATTGTACTGACATTAATGGCGATGGAAATCTAGACCTAATTATGGCCGGTAATAATTTTGAATTCAAGCCCCAATTTTCAAGATTGGATGCAAGCTACGGTAATGTGCTTTTAGGAGATGGCAACCTAAATTTCGAATGGAAAAACTACTCTGAAAGCGGCTTTTTTGTTCGAGACGAGGTGAAGTACTTAAAATCGATTAACGATAATAAGGGAAACACTTTTCTGGTAGCTGCCATTAATGAAGGGAAACCAAAAATATTCGCACTTCAATGAAGAATTGGCCGTTTTATGCATTAACCTTTATTCTCTTTGGTTGTACCAAGGGTGGCTCGCTTTTCGATAATCCTTCAGCAAGTCAAACAGGAATCAACTTTTCGAATTCCATCACCGAAAATGATGAACTCAATATTTTGGACTACCTGTATTTCTATAATGGAGGGGGCGTAGCTGTTGGCGATGTGAACAATGATGGCCTGCCCGATATTTATTTCTCTGGCAATCAAGTTAAAAACAAACTGTACTTGAACCAGGGGGGTATGAAATTCGAGGACATTACTGAAAAAGCCAGTGTATCTGGTGAAAGTGATTGGAATACAGGTACAGTTATGGCTGATGTCAATGGTGACGGCTTTTTGGACATTTATGTTTGTGCTGTAGTTGGTATAAATGGATTTGGTGGTTATAACGAACTATACATCAACAACGGCCCTTCAGACGAATCAGGTGAGGTTACTTTTTCAGAAAGAGCTCAAGAATTTGGTTTGGATTTTGAATCATATAGTTCCTCGGCCTCGTTTTTTGATTATGATTTAGACGGTGATCTTGACTTATATCTACTCAATCATGCGGTTCACACTTCTGAGTCTTACGGCAAAGCCGATTTAAGATATAAGCGCAACTATGAAACAGGTGATAAATTGTTACGTAATGATGACGGAAAATTTGTAGACGTCAGTGAAGAGGCTGGAATTTATGGTGGAATTAACGGCTACGGTTTGGGCTTGGCCACTGCAGACTTCAATTCAGATGGGTATCCTGATATTTATGTTGGTAATGATTTTCACGAAGACGATTATTATTACCTAAACAACGGAGATGGCACTTTTACCGAAAGTTTAAAAAAGCACTTTGGGCATACTTCAAGATTTTCGATGGGCAGCGATGTAGCCGACATCAATCATGACGGTCTACCCGATATGATTTCTTTGGATATGCTACCACAAGATGAACTGCCCTTAAAGGCCTCAGAGGGTGATGATAATATTCAAGTGCAAAAAATGCGAATTCAAGATTTTGGGTATCATTATCAATTTACCCGAAATATGCTTTATGTCAATCAACCCGACGGCAACTATTTGGAAACGGCACTTTTAAGCAACGTGGCCGCCACCGATTGGAGTTGGAGTGCCCTTTTTGGGGATTATGACCAAGATGGAAATCAAGACCTATTTGTAGCAAACGGCATTCCGAAGCGACCTAACGACCTTGATTTCATCAAGTTCATTTCAAACGATCAAATTCAGAACAAGGTCAACAATACGAAGTTAATTGACCAAAAGGCATTGGATATGATTCCTTCCGGGGTTACCAAAAATTATATTTTTAAAGGTAATGGTGAGCTATTGTTCGAAGACAAATCAAACAGTTGGATCGCTAACGACACCCTTGTTTCTGGGGCTACTGCTTTTGGAGATTTCGATAACGATGGCGACCTTGATTTGGTGACCAACAACCTTAATCAAGTCGCTTGTATCTATGAAAACAAAACAGACGATTCTGCAAATTTTCTAAAGGTCAAACTTGAACAACCGGGAAAGAACCAATTTGCTATTGGAGCCAAAGTTTTTGTCTACCACAACGAAAAACTACAATTCAAAGAACTATTCCCAGCACGCGGGTTTCAAGCTTCTTCAGAACCCATTCTGCATTTCGGACTGGCCGATGAAACAAGAATAGATTCTTTAAAGGTTGTTTGGCCAAACAATACCTATCAAATCCTAAAGGATATTTCGGTAAACCAAACACTGACAATTACTCCTGAAGCGAAAAGAAATGATTGGAAGTCGAATAAAACTTGGGAAGCGGCTTTATTCGTAAAAGACACTTCGAATTTAGGTGTCGATTTCACCCACGTTGAAGACAACTACACCGACTTCAACCGAGAAAAGCTCATTCCATACCGAATCTCCGATAGGGGACCAGCTTTTGCCAAGGGCGACCTAAATAATGATGGCAAGGAAGAACTGTTTCTGGGAGGTTCCAAATTCGTCGCAAGTACCATTTTTACCGAAACAGCCACAGGATTCGAAAAAATGGAACCTTCATCAATGGCTGAAAATAAGGTCACCGAAAACGTAGATGCTCTAATCGCCGATTTTAATAATGATGGTTCGAATGATATTGTTATCGCCAATGGAGGTGGAGATTTTTTTGGAAAGGCCGACCCATTAAGAGACCAACTATTTATTTCGAATGAAACTGGTTTGAACGCAGTGAATTTTCCCGAAATATTCCAGAACACCTCTGTGATTAGGGCCAATGACTTTGATAACGATGGTGATTTAGACCTATTTATTGGTGGACATACCACCACCGGAAAGTTTGGTGAAAATACCAACTCCTATATACTGGTTAATTCAGGGAATTCATTCGAGGTCAGCAATGGTTTCAAATGTTCTGGAATGGCCACTGATGCATTGTGGGATGATTACAATCAAGATGGCACTATCGATTTGATTGTGGTTGGCGAATGGATGACCCCGCGTTTCTTTCGAAATTCAAATGGAACGCTTATTGAAGAGCAAAAGGTTGACGTTTCAGGTTTATGGCAAAGTATTGAGCCTTTTGATATAGATGGTGATG
>CAYNUM010000266.1:0-4387 GCA_964400025.1 uncultured Croceivirga sp. | reverse complement strand
CAAACCCTCAGTCTAACCCACGAATCTCCAATAAGGGCTTCTCTTCTTTCGGATTGTTTTGGTTCATGGTGAAGTAAGCATATACTTTTCCTTCAACAACAGGGTCCACGTCAATTTCCATAAAGAACAGACCATAAAAAGTACATAGTACAAACCCATTTTTGAGTTGAACAACTGAATTGGATTCTAAATAATTTCCACTTTCAGCGGATAAAACCCCATGACCAGACTCCAAAAATAGATTGCCCTGATATGCATTTTGACCCTTTTGGGAATTATGGAGAACACGCACTTTTTTGTTCAAACTCATTTGCTCAAAATCACTCGATTCCCCCATAAAGAGTTGGGCGAAAATATGGGCCGTTTCTTCAATCAGTAGTTGGCATTCCGCATTAACCATAAGGGCGATACTCATATCTTTTTCAGGGTAGTGCACCAGGACGGTTCGTGCACCCCTCCAACTACCGGCGTGCTCAATCACTCGATTTCCGAACACATCAAAAGAGGAACGCCATGCAATTCCGACCTGGGTCATTTTTCCATTGGCCAACCGATTGCTCGCGAACATATCTGTTGCTACTTCCTTTGAAATAAATCCTCGTTGATTGTAGGCATTCATCAATTTTACCAAATCGCTGGGCGTACTCCGAAAAGCGGCGCCAGGTACTTTGTAACTGCCATTATTGAGTTTGTCCCTTTTCAATTTTCCCTTCTTTAGAAAATAACTGGTGGCATCCGTGTCAATAAGGGCATAAATGTTTTCAGGTGCTGTTTGCATCATACTCAATGGATCAAAAACTTTTGTTTTCATGTATTCAGCATACGGCATACCCGAAGCTCCTTCAATTACGGCAGCCAATAGATTAAAGGCTGCGGTCGAGTATTTATAATCCGTACCAGGTTCAAACAACAAAGGAGCATCAATAATTTCAAGAGTTTCTCTAATGGTATTGTACTGTTTGTTTTGGTAACTACTTTTAGAGGGACGATGTTCCAAACCTGAGGTGTGACCTGCCAATTGACGAGTGGTTAGGTTGGCATATTTCGCTCTGATGTAGGTTACATAGGTTTTAATAGGTGCATCAAAGTCTAGTCGCCCTTCGGTTGCCAAGCGACCCAGTGCTGTTACCGTGAGCACCTTGGCTACAGACGCCGTTCTTATTCGGGTTGTAGGAAGCATTGGTTGTTGGTCTTCCACATTCGCCAGGCCGAAGCCTTTGGCATAAATCACTTTTCCTTCTTTGGCAACGGCAATCGAAAGCCCAGGCAATTTGGTCTGCTTCAAAAAGGACTCCGCTAGTGTATTGATTTGTAAGCTGTCTTGAGCCTTTAAACAACAGCAAATACAGCATAAAATGACGACAAATTGCCCGTGTAACTTTCTCATGATGGTTGTTTATTTAATTGGATTATCCCTTTGCCCCTTTACTTATCAAATAAGAGACAACTTGATTATGATTACCGCGCTTCGCCATTCTAAGTGCATTGCGCTTTTCTGAATTCAAAGAATAACTATCTCTGACGGTTTTATTGACATCAGCACCTTGCTCGACCAAATATTTAACCACCTCAAGATGTCCACTCCATGCAGCGCGGATCAAAGGAGTCTCATCGCCCATTACGTAGGCATTTACATCAGCACCTTGACCGACCAAATACTTGACCACTTTTAGGTGCCCGTTTTTTGATGCCATAATCAGAGGATTACCATCTCGATCACTTTCCTTATTGACATCAGCACCGAGTTGTACCAAGGCCCTTACCAACTCATACTTTCCACGGGAAGACGCTTCAATAAGAGCGGTTCCATCTCCTTCTACTGCCCTATTGATGTCTGCGCCGGCTTCAACCAGTAACTTCAAGATTTCTTTGCTCCCATTTTTACCTGCTGCAAACATGGCATTACCATCACCAATAACCTCAGTATTTACGGTAGCTCCTTTTTTCAAGAATAGTCTTACTACGTCTACATTGTTACCACGAATGGCCGATATCAAAGGCGTACCATCGCCAACAATACGTACATTGACATCCGCACCTTTTTGCAGTAGGTACTCGGCGACATCATAATGTCCTTTTTCTGCCGCTATCATTAAAGCACTGGCATCTCTTTCAAAACGATAGTTAGGTTTGGCTCCAGCTTTGATAAGGCTTTTGGCAATCGCTAGATTTCCTTTGGCAGAAGCCATTCCAAGCGGTGTTCTGGGTTGAATCATTTCATTGTAACTACAATTTGGATCTACATTCTTCAGTAGTGTTTCCACTCTGTTCAAATCATTTGCCTGTACGGCCAATAAAAGGTCTTCACATGTTTGGGCCTTAGCCCCGGTAATTACGGTTAGCAGTAAATACATTAATAAAAAAGCAAGTTTTCTCATGACGTTCGTTTTTTAAATTTTTGATACTCCAAAACTATGGGGCATGCAAACACCATTTTTGAATTATAGACCAACGGACCTTTGCTATGGACGGAAAAGGTAAAATCTACCGAATTCAATTTCGTCAGATGGAAATCATGGTCTGTCGACAAAACCCCCTGTTTCGGCTTTTTATCCAATTGTAAAGTTGTTAATGGATTACTTTTAAGGTTTATGAATGGATTCAAGCAATATTTTGATTCGGCCTTGCAGAACAGGTTTACCAGGCATTTGCTCTTCTGGATAGGCTTAGTGACCATTTTCATTAGTTTGGCCAGCGTAAATACAGGAACTGTCAAGGCGAGCATAGCCAATTATCTTGCCTTGCTGCCCGTTCAAATGGCCGCTGCATATTTATTGAACTATTACCAAATTCCAAATCAGCTTTACAAAAAGAAATACTTACCCTTCTTTTTTGGACTCATCCTCTCGATTTATGTCTTTGCCGCCTTAGGAAGACTATCAATCATATATATTGCTGAACCCTTCTTTAGGGAAGATTTTACGCAAGAATCCCTAACCGAGGTATTGCTCGACGCCCCCTATCTCTTTTCGGTTTATTTTCCGTCTGTCTATATCTACGCTCTGGTCATGATATTGATTAAAGCCTTCCAAAATAGGCTCAAGGAAAAACATAAAATTGAAGTACTGCAAAAAGAAAAAGTATATAACGAGCTTCGATTTTTAAAGGCCCAAATACAACCGCATTTTTTATTCAACACATTAAATAACCTATATGGCCTTACACTGGCAAAATCAGATTTAGCACCGGAAGTGGTGCTTAAACTTTCCGAAATTCTGGATTTTATTTTATATCAGAGTAATCAACCAAGAATAGCAATTGAAAAGGAATTGGAATTGCTCAATGCCTATATAGAATTGGAATCGTTGCGGCACGGCGATAAACTTAAAGTTTCGTTTACCCATCATATAGATGATCAGAACACTACTATCGCACCCCTTCTAATTTTACCCCTTGTGGAAAATGCATTTAAACATGGAATAGTACCACCAGCCGATACATCAGAAATCAAATTAGATTTAAGGGTGGAAGCTGGTAAATTAAAGTTCACCACTAAAAACAAAAAAGGTAAAAAAACGTCTTCAGGACCAATAAAACCAAGTAACAGTGGTATCGGAATCACCAACCTAAAAAGACAACTTGAACTAAATTATCCTCAAAAATATGATCTTCGGGTTTTGGATGACGCACAAATGTTCGAAGTAGAACTTGAATTGCAACTCGCATAATTATGAAAATCAGGTGTATCATTATTGATGACGAACCTTTGGCCATACAGGTCATTCAGTCACATCTGGGGTTGCTTCCTGAAATTGAACTTGTAGCCACGTTTCAAGACCCCACGCAGGCGCTCGAAGTTTTGAACCAAGGTATTGTTGACCTGATTTTTCTTGATATCGAAATGCCACAATTATCGGGAATGGAACTCATAAAAACCATACCCCCTTCAGTGAAGGTTATTTTTACCACGGCTTACCGAGAATATGCCCCTGAGAGCTACGATTTAAACGCAGTGGACTATCTCTTGAAACCCATTTCTTTCTCACGTCTTTTTAAGTCCATCAATAAATACAAAAGCCTCGCCAACCTACCTATTACAAAAGAAAAGACAGAGGCAAAAACGCCCCAGAACGACCATCTTTATGTGAATTCAAATAAAAAATTCATCAAAATAAATTTTGACGAAATTGATTATGTGGAAAGTATGAAAGACTATGTTCGCATATTTACTTCAGATGAAAACACCGTAACTAAGGATACCATTGCCAATTTCGAACAAAAACTACCCAACTCTTTTTTAAGGGTGCACCGTTCTTACATCGTCAACACCTCAAAAGTTACTGCTTTTACCAAAATGGATGTAGAAATAGGCAGAAAGGAAATACCGATTGGAGCGAGTTATAAAGATTCGGTAATTGCATTCTTAAAAGGAAAACAAGAACAATAG
>CAYNUM010000265.1:0-4396 GCA_964400025.1 uncultured Croceivirga sp. | reverse complement strand
AGACAATGGCAAATCTATCTATTTTATGAGATTTTTTGATATCTAAAGTTCCCTTTATGCAAGTTAAAAGATGAATTGCCTGATTATAACTATCCAATTGGATGTACTCATGCTTAAGATTCGCTGGTAATGATGAATCTTTCATCAACAACCGAATGGAAGTATCCTCTGAATCACTAATGTACCAACTAAGTAAACTAAAGTCTTTTTTGGAAAGAATCTGAAAATCGGGTGCAGTTATTGCCTTCTTGTATATGTATTGAGCTTTATCATCACCTTCTATGTAGGTGCTGAGTCCCAGTGTATCTGATTTAATTATTTTTCTGAATATATACTCATAATTTAGCTTTGCAAAAACACCCCTTTCAGCTATTTCAGGATAACTAACAGTTTTAAAAGTTACTTTTGCTTGCCTCTTTAATTCTTTGGAATTTAAATTAGAAAATTTAGTAAAAAGATGTTCGCCAGTATGTTTCAATCTAATTTTAAGATTTATTATTGTATTGCCCTCTAAATCAATTGAGTCATTGCCCTCTCGCAATACTTTAACTCGCCTAGGTGAAAGGCTTCCAGAAAAATCTATATTTCTCTTACCAAGATTTCTTTCCTGTCCTATAACATTCGAATTGGAATAACCAGGACCCAAAGTGCCCTTAACAGTTCCAGTAAGGGATATTTCAGGAGAAATAGAAAATGAACTGGTATCTGATGAGGTGATTTTGCCTAAATCAAAGGTCCCATACTTCGTGGCCAATTTATCCCAGGAGACAAACTCCATTTGAGTACTATCTTTTGGATACATACTAATTTCAATTCTTTGAATTCTATTTGATCCAATAATATTATCCTCATTCTCTACTGAGAAAACTACAGTTCTATCAAAAAAAGTTCTGTCTTCAATTGTCTTTGCCTGAGTCTTGGGTTTAATACTCATGCCCAATTTAGAATGTAGGTTATCAATATTTTCACCATTTTTCGAAACCACTCTTATCAACTCTTTTTGAGCTCGTTCCGATAAATTAAAAATATTCTTTAATTCAGACTTTATTTTTGTCGGATATGAAAAAGCTTCTATAGAAACATGAGGAATTCCTGAACTATTATCTATAATCTCGTACTTCTTAAATCTACTAGTTAAAGTCTTCTTTTGTCCACCACAGCTTAGAAGCAAACATAATACAACAAATAACAAAATTTGTTTTTTCATATTTCTTGAGAATTTTCTTTTAATTGTAGCTCGGTGAGCTTAACAAGATTTCTTTGAATAAAGTTTGGTACTTCAATGATTGTACAATCATATAATCGTCCAGTCCTACAACTTCTAAGTTCAATATTTTCAATTATTCTGAAACGTCTTCTTGCCAATAATCGGACTGGTCCAATACAACTACTTCTTATTCTATTTAAACTACTACTTGCATTTTGGACTCTCCATGGACTCTCCTCTATTTGAGAACGTAGAACAACTATATACATAATTTTCTTGTTTTAATATAAAAGTAGTTTAAAACGAAGTTTAAGTACTCCCCATTTATGGGTATTTTTCAGGGCTTACTGTGAATCTAGTATATATTAGTGATGAAAGAATTGATTTTTGCGGTCATGTTTTTCGACTTTTTGGATATTAAGCATAAATGATAGTTAATTTTTTGTGGAGTTGCGAAAAATGGTTTTGGAGAGGCCTCCGCCAAGCATGTCTTTCCGGCGTTTTTTAACGGTGACAAAGATGGAATTTTAGAACGGGCCCGGATGACCAAAAATGGAAAATTGACACGGCGATATGAGTACTTGGAAGATTATGTTCAATAAACAATTCAATTTGTCAATGTTTTTCAACAAAAAGTTGAACAGTTAGCACTTTTTTGTATATTCCAAAGCCTTTTTTACAAAGAGAACCGTGCATTTTAATTGGATTTTAACCAACCCAACTGACCAAAACCAAAAAGCACGCTCCATCGAATTGGAGTATATGCTCAGGCCCAAAATCACCAAGTATTTATTGGAGCGTTTTGAAAGTGAATGCTGCGGCGACTTCTCTTGTTTTCATTTTGATATAGATGTTGAGAACAGCCTTGTAAGCATATCTCCCAAAACACCGCCAAGATTTCGGGTAATCGCCCTGAGGGATTTTGACTATTTTGTAAATGAAGATTGGATTTCAAATCCACTTGCCTCCTAGTCGAAATTTAGTTTGTTTCAACTTTATGATTTAAAGAACCCAAAAGGGACAGTATTAGTAAACAACCAAAGGTCAAAGTGATCAACCATGCCAAGGGGTGCCCAATACTTTCTATAATTTGTATACAAGTAAACCAAGGTCGAGTGAAAATGTCCCAGCTGTTCAATCGAACAATACGCCCCAGATAAATTCCAAATCCACATAAGGCGCTTACCAGAATTGTCAAAAGCCGAACGGTTTTAGAGGAATAAAATAGTCGATAAAACATAATCATGATTTTTATTGAGTACAACCCCGCCAAAAAACCGGTGATGGCGAAGGCGGATATGGTCAAAAAATCCAAAAGGATAAATGGGGGTGAAGAGTTTTTAAGATGAATGAAATCCGTTAGGATATATGGTGCATTGGGTAAAAATAGGAGCCATAAAAAAGTTACTCCAATTCTCGACCATCCTCTTGCCAAAACCCAAGGATTTTTAACCAGATAGAGTGCCAATATATAGGGAATTAGTACAAGAATGAGGTTCCAACCAAGAAATAGCCAATGAAGGTCTCCCGTAAACTTAATCCTGATGGCTAAGATTATAATGGACAATCCAATTCCAAAAGCGATGTTTTTAATTTGACTAAAATGGATAAAAACTAGATGTCTAAGTTTCATAGGAGAACAGGATTATCAGGTATAAGATGGCCATGGGTATATTTAGAAGCAAGCCAAACGCAATTCGCATAACCTCATGTTTATTGTCAATTTTGGTAAACTGCAAGGCAATGCACAATGCAAAAGTGATGGCGTTTAAGGCTATGATTCCCAATACAGTGTAGCCATAGTAATTAAGAACGGGATATTTTAGGTCCAGCAGAAGATAGCTGCCAACCATATGACCGCCAACGAGCGTTGTGGTGAATCCAATGGTAAATACAATTTCTTTGGCCTTTTCAATAAAATTTAATGGTAAATCCATATGTGCTTTTTAAAATAAAGGGCCACAGCGAGGCACTGTGACCCCTCATCACAACCAACTAAAATGTCTTAAGATTGGGTCCAATCTATTTTTCTTGAGGCGAACATAACAGTAGCCAGAATGGCGAATAGTCCAATGCTGCCCACGAGGAGCGCGTAACTTTCCAACTGTATGATTACAAAGATGAATGCGTAAAGAGCTGTCAACGATGTGAAAATCAGCATTACGAATTTTATATTTTTCAAAATGCTTCTAGAATATAGACTTATGAGCACAACCACGGCTGTACCTGCGCTGAGATAGGCTTTTAAAAAGTTCTGATGTTCAGATATTGATATTAGTAGTGTATAGAACATCACCAGCGCAAGACCTATCATTAAGTATTGAAAAGGATGAATATGTATTGAACTTACCGTTTGAATCAAAAAGAAAGTCAAAAAGGTAAGGGCAATGACCAAATACCCATATTTAACCGATCGCTCCCTTTTTTGCTATTCATCAACAGGTACCAATAATTCAGTTCCGAATGAAAACTCCCTTAGGTCAGGCAGACTTTTAAAAAAGGACTGTTCAAATTGGCGGTTGGTCTGTAAGACCTTCCAATTGGCCGTAAATCCATTCTCAGTAACCTGTTTTTCTTCATCTTCCTCGGGGAGGAAGTTACCCGTGAAACTTGGGTCCTTCCAATTACTGGTCATATGAAGATCGGTCTCCTTGCCTATGGGCACAAAACGTAATCTCGTACTTCCGTTTACCATCATTGAGGAAGAGAAAGTAATAGGTCCATTTTCAAATGGATTGCCTTCTTTCAAGAAGGGACTTTGAAGCTCATGCATGGGAACATAGCTGGGATTGTAGGCATCGGAAGTTGTTTGCTTTTTGAATTTTGGGAGAAACACTATGGACTCCTTTCCGAAATCCATTTCGATTTGATTTTTTACCCCTTTCAAGTTTGAGGTTTTTATGATTACCGTAGCCTTTTCCCAAACCACATCCTCAGGTTTTATGTCTTGTTGCATAAAGTCTGGGGAGCCAAAAGTTCCTGAAAAATCGATTTTACTGGAGAAAACGGAAGTTTCATAAATACCGCGTTCTTTCTTTATAGCGTCTACTTCTGCGTTGAATTTGAGTTCATCAGGAAAGAAGTATGCATAATTGGTTTTACTGGTTCGTTCTGTTATAATATTTTTCGTTCCAGTGACCATTTTCCTGGATTCGGTATACGTTTTGTAAGGTACTTTGAGTATGGGAC
>CAYNUM010000264.1:0-4398 GCA_964400025.1 uncultured Croceivirga sp. | reverse complement strand
CAAATCAGAAGAATTGTATGTTGTTGATGTTATTACCTTCAATTCAGATAGGCAAATACAATCCATTAGAGCATATTTGGGAAGAGGTGATGACTAAAAACTTGACTCGTCTATTTGGACTTGCGACTACCTTCGTACATTTCGTAAAACACCAGTCGTGATTCAAGCTTTCCATTGAACACTTTGATTTTTCTAGAGGGCTTAAGGGCTACAAATTTTAAAGCTTCTAGATTGGATGTGATGAACCAGGCATTGGTACCGGAGTAACTTCGTTTTAAGGTATCGCCAATCTTTCCATAAAAGGTTGGCATGTCTACATTAAGGCGCTCACCATATGGTGGATTAAATACCATATGCAAAGGGGCTTGAACTGGTTTTTCCGTTCTAAAAAAGTCTTTTCTTTCAATGGTTATATATTCCGAAAGGTTAGCATGCTCGACATTTTCCATTGCTTTTCTAACCGCAGAAGGGGCCTTGTCATACCCTAAAATCTTATGGTGAAATTCACGTGTGCGCTTTAAACTGGACTCCACGATTTTCTGAAATAGATTTTCATCAAAATCATTCCAGTTCATAAACGCATAATGTTCTCTATTGATATTTGCAGGTATATTACACGCCATCATTGTAGCCTCAATCAAAAAAGTTCCACTGCCGCACATGGGGTCTAAAAAGTCGGTCCTCCCATCCCAACCGCTTAACGATAACAGCCCTGCTGCCAACACTTCGTTAATCGGAGCAATATTCACAGCCTTTTTATACCCCCGTTGATGCAATGAACTTCCTGAACTATCCATCGAAATAGTGCATAGCGTATCTTGCACATGAACATTAATTCGAATATCGGCATGTTGCGAATCTACATTGGGCCGTTTATGCCCATCGGCACGAAATCGGTCAACCAAAGCATCTTTGGCCTTTAAGGACACGAACATTGAGTTCTTGAAGATATCTGTATGTATCGTAGAATCGAAGGCAAATGAGCTATCAGATGAAAACAACGCCGGCCAGTTAATATTATATAACTCTTTATAGAATTGTTTTTCATTAAAAGCCTTAAAACGTTTTATAGGTTTGAAAACCTTGAGCGCAGTTCGCAAACAAAGATTAGCCTTATACATAAAACCAGTATCACCTTCAAAAGTGACCATTCGATTGCCTTCACGCACATTACTGGCTCCAAGATTTCGTAGTTCTTTCGCAAGTAAAGGCTCAAAACCATAAAGGGTTTTAGCCAGCATTTTAAAATTATCTGCCATAATAAGGTTCCAAAAATAAGCGATTTTAACAGGTCTACTTGCTATAGAGTCGTGTCGTGTGATTTTCAAACAAGGCCTTTTGTTCCAAAACCAGTTTGTAGTCATCCTTCATTCTTTTTAAACTTTCTTTATCCCTGGTATTGGTCAAAAGATAGGCATCAGGATGTTCATTCAAATATTCTTCTACCTCTTTCAAAGTTTGCACCACGAGAAAAGTGCGATTGAAATTTATGGGGAATGCACTGTCAAAACGTTGAAAAACGACCACGTTATCATTTTTCCCAACAATTTTAGACGCCAAGTACACTGGACTTTGCCTGGTCAGGACAGGATAAATGACGCCAAATAAAGTCAACCCCATCAATATCCATGAAAAAGCAATACTCAGGAATGATTTTTTTAAATCCCCTCGCTTATAATAAACCCAACACGAAATTCCTCCAACGGTTACAATGAGTAGAAACAAGCTGACCCAACGTACTTCGTAAAATTGTGTTTCAAGACTGAGCGCCAAAAACCCTGCAACGGGTAATGCCATGGATAAAAAAATTAAAAATACCAAGCTCCATTTCAGTGCTCTTGAAAGTATTTTTTGGTTCTGTATTTGTTTTAAATAGACAGCGAGAAGTATCGCCACAAAAGGGTAGCACGGCATTGGATAATTAGGGAGCTTTGTACTGGCAATACTGAAAAAAACTAGAGTGACACTTGCACTGGCAAAGGCAAAAAGTAGTAAATCATTGGTCGTACGGTTTTTCCAACCATTCATAAAACTCTGAACAATCACTACCGAAAAAGGAAGCAAACCCAATAGAACAAATAAGGGGGTCACCAAAAAAATTCCTCCATGGCCTTCCTTTCCGGAATGGAAACGATTTATATTGTGATTTAAGAAGAAGCCCTCGGTCCATGCACCCTCCGTAGCCACATGTACCAAATAATACCAGGGCAAGGCTATTGATAAAGCCAGTAATATCCCTAAAATGGGGCGAAACGAAAAAATGGTTTTCAGTTTGAAATCTTGTTTCAATGCTAAAAATGCAACCATTGTCATACCCGGAATGGCCATAGCAATAGGACCTTTGGTTAAAAGCCCCAATCCAATACTACCATAAGCGAATAGCAGCCATTTGTATTTTCGACTTTGATAAAACTCAAAAAAACAAAAGAGGCTTGCGGTGATAAAAAATATTAAATAGGGGTCTGGTACCGCCAGATGAAACTCTTGAACAAAAAACAAAGACGATAAAAGTAGCGTTGTGGTTATTGCCGCCTCATCTCTTCCAATCCATTTTTTAGTGTGCACAAAACCCATCAACAGCGTAAATGCACCAAAAACACCTGAAAAAAAACGGGCGCCAAAGGCATTAATGCCGAACAATTGATAGCCGAAACACATGAAATAGTAATGTAAGGGCGGCTTGTCAGTACGCAGCTCTCCGTTGAAAAAAGGAACGACGTAGTTACCGGTAACATACATTTCCCTTGCCGCTTCTGCATTACGAGCCTCGTCCAAAATATAAATAGGATACAAGCCTATAAATGAGGTACAGATGAAAAGAGCAACAATGAATACCAACCAGTTGGCATACCTATTCCAAAGTGTCATACACCAATTTAGTGATTAAAACAATTGTCGTAAAACACTCTGTGTTCCCTTTGCCAATCCCCTTAGATTAAAATGTAGCTTTTTAGTATGCCAGGCCTTGGGAAATGCCCTTACGAACAAATAGGCAAGAATTGTGGCACCCATACCGAAAACCATACCAAAATACACGTCACTGAACCAATGCTGAAAGAGATACATTCTTGAAAAACCAACAATGATTCCAATACTAAGAAGAACCCATGAAGCACCTTTATTTCTCGCCAACAGCGCAAAGAATGAAATCAGAAAGAATATAGTCGCCGTATGACCTGAAGGAAAAGTATTCACATATCTAATTTTCACCCCATCAATTAAATTGATACCATCCATTAAACCTGACCGATAGAAATAGAGATATGGCCGTAACTCCCCGTTTAAAAGTCCTTGTTTGAAAAGTAGCACCACCAGAACCTGAATGCTAAAAGCCAATAAAAAAACGGCCATCCATTTCAATCTAAATCGAAACAGCAAAAAGAAAGCGAAAATTACGGTTATGGCATTGCCAAAGGCACTTGATCTTATAAAGAAAGCATCCCAAAAGACTGTTCTTGAGGCATTTATTTCAGAAAGAATAGCAACTTTCGAAACAAACAAAAACGGAATCAAAACCAAGGATAGCATAAAAAATGGATACAATCTTTGAAAGACAATTCTCATTGAAAAAAGTTTAATAACAAAATTATCCTTTGAAACCTTGAGCTGGAAAATGACGAAATTAAGCGTTCATTAAATTTCAGTACCATTTTCCGAACGTTTTGATTAAACTAACGGTTTTGAAATATTGAATTAAAATTTGTCTAATATAATTATCTCATTAATACGTAAATCATTAGCCAATGACTAATTGCACCACCTAACACAAAAAAATGCCAAATCAAATGATTGAAGGGTATCTTCTTCACTGCGTAAAAAAACATTCCAACTGTATAAAACACTCCTCCCATCGATAAATAGAAAATTCCATCATCATTCATCTGCTCCAACAAAAAAGGCAAGTCAATTACGATGAGCCAACCCATCAGTCCGTACAACAGTAGAGAAAACACTTCAAATCTGCCAGTAAAGAACAATTTCAAAAGAGTGCCAAAAAATGCTATTCCCCATACTAGCCACAAAAGCAAAATGCCTTTTGAATCTTTCAAAATCCATAAGCATACAGGAGTATATGTACCAGCAATCAAATAATAAATACTGATATGATCGAGAACACGAAGTTTTCTTTTTAGGATTGGATTACGCACTGCGTGATACCAGGTTGATGAAGAAAACAGAAGAATTACGGAGATGCTGTAGATTAGAATTGACCAAAACTGAACGGTAGTCTGTTCTAAGGCTAGTAAAATAAAAAAACCAAATATCCCAAGTAGTGCCCCTAAGGCATGTGAAATTGTATTCCACTTTTCTTCCACCAATTCCATTGGTCTTTCCATTACTTATAAAAATAAAAAAAGGCCCCTTTACTTAGTTGTAAAGGGGCCTTCGAGGAAGGCG